>CALILB010000001.1 GCA_938016625.1 uncultured bacterium
CGCCAGCGGACTGCCCTCCTTGTCGACCAGCGCCATCGACAGGGACTCTCCCGCGTTGAAGCGCTGGGTGGTGCGCTCGAGACCGCGACCGTTGACCGTCACCACCGCCCGCTCGTAGGCTGCCGTCACCTCGAAATCGAGCTGCGCGGCCTCCAACGTGACGGTCGCAAGGGCGTCACGGTCCGGCCGCACGCTGGGCCGCTCGGGCGTGGCCAGGGCCGCTCCCGCCACCATGACGGCGAGCGCCGACACGCCGACAACGAAGATGGTCTGTCTGCTTCTCATCGATCTTCTCCTTTCCCGCCGACTCCGCTATCCCCCCAATTGTTGGAGCCACCGGCGGTGTTCCGATTTGCCTGTCCCGAACGGCCTTCATAACTATCAGAGGGAGTGCTGGGAGTCAAGACAAGCAAAGTTCGAGCCACTCTTCCGGTTCCCGGCTGGCCAAACCGTCGTCGGGGCGGCGGGAAAGAAAGAGACCGGGTTTAAGAGGCACGCCGTGGAAGAGACCGCCTGAAAACGGTCTCCTGCTGCCGCCGGGCCTCAGGGGGTGTCCGGAGCGTTGCGCTCTGTGGCCGAACCGGTGTCTGCGGGAGGCTCGATGCGACCACTCGCCGCGAGTTGTCGCAGCGCCGCCTGGGCGCGAGGGTCGCCGGGTTGGAGCTCGAGCACCTTGCGGAAGGAGTTGGCGGCCCCCTCCCAGTCCTCTTTCTCCAGCCTCAGCCGGGCGAGCTTGCGCCACACCTCGGCCGGAAAGGGGCTCGATTCGAGGGCCCGCTGGAAGTGGGTCTCGGCCTCGCCGAACAACCCTATCTCCTGCTCGGCGGCGGCGAGCTCGGCCAACGCCTCCCAGGAGGAGGGACGGATCTCGAGGGCCCGGGTCAGCGTCGCCACCGCCTCTTCGAACTTGTCCTGCTTGTAGAAGATCTGACCCAGCTTGATCCAACCGCCATAGTTCTCGGGGTCGGCCTCCACCACCCAGCTGAGGAGCTCCTCGGCGGTCTCGATCTGCTCCAGGTGCTCGGCCAGGTTGGCCATCTGAAAGGCTTCCGCCACCTCGATCATGTCTTTGGCGTCGACCCCTTCGCCGACCGGTCGCTCGCCTCCGCCGGAGGTAGACAGATACCCCAGGGCCGCCAGGGCCTCTCGTTGTTCTTCGGATGGGGTGTGACCGGCCGCCTCTTCGAGACCCAGATCGGGCATCTCTTTGACCGTCTCTTCCAACAGCTCTCTCATCGCCGCCAATTGACGCCGATCGGTGTAGGCGAGGTTGTCCTCCTGGTTCGGGTCGCTGCCGTCGAGCCGGTAGAGCTCCTCGTCGGGGGCCCGGATGTAGAGCCAGTCCCGAGTGCGGAGCGACTCGAGGGCATTCCAGCCGTAGCGTAGGGGCGGTGTCATCGAGTCGCTGTAGGCAACCCGCTCGCCCTTCTCTTTGTTGGGGCTTATGGGCAGCCCCGGCAGCACCCGTGAGGAGGATTCGGGCGCCTCCAGGCCCAGGAACTCGAGAGCCGTGGCAAAGATGTCGAGTGTCGAGACCACTCGATCGACCCGCTTGCCGGCCTCGACCCCGGGGCCCTTGACGATGAGGGGAACTCGCTGGGTCGAGTCGTAGACAAAGACCGTGTGGTAGGTCTCGCCGTGATCGCCCAGGCTCTCGCCGTGGTCACCGATGAGAATGACGAGGGTGTCGTCCAGCAGACCGCGCTCTTCGGCTCCCTCGAGCAGCCGTCCGATCCAGAGATCGGTGTAGGAGATCTCGCGGTCGTAGAGCTCATTGCTCTCGGGCGGGATCTCTTCCTCCTCGCCCGGCTCGAAGGGCGCTGGGGGGTCGAAGGGACTGTGGGGATCGTAGTAGTGGGCCCAGAGAAAGAAGCGACGATCGCCGGCCACGTTGAGCGCGGCCAGGGCCCGGTTGGTCACCATCTGCGCCCTGATCTCCTTGAGCTGGCTTCTGCCGCCCGCCACCGTCTGGGGGTCGACATAGGAGATGAAGCCTTGATTGAGCCCGTAGCGTCCGTCGAGCACCGCGGCCGAGGTGACGGCGGCGGTGTAGAAATCCTCGGCGCGCAGGATCTCGGCGAGGGTCCGCAAATCGGGAGGCACGCGGAACATCAGATTCAACCTCACCGCGTGGCTCGGTGGGTAGAGTCCGGTCATCATGCTGGTATGAGACGGCAGGGTCTCGGGCACCACCGAATAGGCGCGCTCGAAAAGGGTCCCCTGGGCGGCAAGCCGATCGATGGTGGGCGTCTGTGCTCCATCGTAGCCGTAGGCCCCAATGTGGTCGGCCCGGGTGGTATCGACGGAGATGAGAAGAAGCGAACGGGCCGTAGGCTCCTTGCCACAGCCGGCAACCAGGACAAGGCTCATGATGATCGGGGCGAACAAAAAGGAGAGGCTTTTTTCGGTTCTCATTCCGGACCGGGTTCCTTGGTGGAATCGTCTTCAGAAATGGTCGGGGCTGGCTGTGGAGCACTTGTCCACGCTCCGCGGCGGGCCAAGTATCTCAGATAATGGTGCGAGAAGAAGTCCCGCAGCAAGGGCTCGGGCCGACCCGCCATCACCTCTTCGAGGAGCTGAGAGTCACCCGACTCCAGCGCTCCGACCAACAGCCACCACCAGTGCCTGGCGAGCCGGGCGCCGGGGTGTCGCCTCCCGATGGCGAGCAGACCGGTCAGCGTGTCACGAGGGTT
>CALILB010000002.1 GCA_938016625.1 uncultured bacterium
TTTGGTGTGCACGAGGCTCACGGCCGGGGGGTCATCTCCCAGTTCAACTATCTACTGGAGAAGGGTGCGCTCGAGGTCGATGAGGAAGGTCGCTTCCGTGCGGTCTCGGAGAACTTCGCCCAGGGCATCACCGATCTGCTCACTGACATGCTCATGCTGCAGGCGACTGGTGACTACGAGGGGACGGCGCGGTTTCTGGACACCTATGGCCGGCCATCGCCGAGCCTCCTGGGCGCCATCGACCGGCTGGAAGATGTGCCGGTGGATGTGCGGCCAATCTACACCACGGCCGAGGAGCTGCTGGCGGCAAGCTAGTCGCACAAAAGGAGCGAGGCCACCACCCGGTGGCCTCGCTTTTCCATTTCTGCTCGAGCAGCGACCTAGTCGAGAAACGAGCCCCGTTGGACCTCGATGCGGACGACCGGGTTCCGCCAATCGTGCTCGGCCGGAACGAGGTCCCCGATGCCGTGGATTCCGGAGTGGACATGGACGAACCCTTCGGCCCCATCGGTGTCCCGCACACCGCCATTCATGCAGGGCGGCCCGGGGATGTAGGTGCAGCTCTCGCTGTTGACCTCACTGCCGGCATCGTAGGCCGGGACCGAGAAGACTTTCGAGCGCGGTCGACCGCTGAGCTCGGCGCTGTCGAGACCAAAAAAGGCATCGTTGGTCGTCACCAGCATGCCGAGGGCCGTCAACCGTGTCCACGGGCCGGTGCCACTGAGATAGAAGGTCACCGAGTCTCCGGGCAGCAGCGGGCCTCCGGCGATGTCGAAGTCGGCCACCTGCGGGTCGGCGGCCAGGGCCACGAGCAATCCGGCGCTGTCGGCATCCTCCGCCAGTGCTGCCACCTCGCTGCTGGCCTCCTCGCCGGCGCGGAAGACATAGGTACCAGCCGAGTGGGTAACGACCACCGGCGGACTGATGATCTGTCCCGAGGTCAGGTTGGTGATGGTGACGCGGACATTCTGTGGCCCCTGGGCTCCGGCACTGACCGGCACCAACGCCAGAAACAACGATGCGGCAACAACAGTGAGAGGGATCCAGCTTCGATTCATGGCATCTCCTTTTTGTGTTCCCGGCCCCGATCCGTTCGGGGTCCGGTGAGGAGTAGCCTCTTCGGGCCGGATCACATCATCGTCACGAAGATCTCACGAATCCTTCAAATCGAGCCCTAGCCCGCGGCAGCCGCCTCGACCGCGGCCAGCGAGAAGCTGAACCGGGATCCCTCCCCTTCTCTGCTCTCGACCGCGATCCTGCCGCCGTGGAGCTCGACAATCCGGTGGGCTATGGCCAGACCGAGACCGGAGCCCCGATCATCAGTCTTGGCAGAGCGACCTCTGTAGAAACGATCGAAGATCCTCGGCAACTCGGTCGAAGAAATTCCGTGACCCGTATCCCGTACCGAGATCTCGATCAGACCGCTTTCCATCGCGACTCCCACCTCCACCCGTCCACCCGACGGCGTGAAGCGAATCGCGTTTTCGATCAGATTGACCAGAGCGCGCTCGATCAGACGGATATCGGCGAGAACCGGGGGCAGAGATTCCGGTGTGTGACCTAGAAGCTCCACACCCTGTTGTTCCGCCTGCAGCTGGAAACGCTGAACGTTGTCCTGCACCAGCTCGGATATCGAGAACGGCTCCGGACTGAGCTCGACGTCGGCGGCGTCCAATCGGGTCAGCTCGAAGAGCTCGTCCACCAGCCCGGCGAGACGCTCCGAATGGCGGTGCGCAATCTCGACATACTCCCGTCGCTCCTCGGGGGAGAGGCTCTCCTCCTTGAGTTGTAGCGTTTCGAGGTAGCCACTGAGTGCCGCTATCGGGGTGCGCAGATCGTGAGAGACGCTCGACACGAGCTCTCGCCGCTCGCGATGGAGATTCTCGGTCTCTTCGAGATAGGCCTCGACCCTGTCCACCAGACCGTCGAAAGTACTTTCCAACCGGCCGATCTCGTCTCCGGTCTCGGCCACCGGACCCCTGGTGCCGAGCTGCAGGCTCTCGAAACGTGTCACCTTGCGATGAAGCGCCCAGAGCCGACGTGTAAGACGGCCAAAAATGAACAGCCCGGCAACGACCGCCACCACCACGGCGGCGATCCCGGTCCAGAGACTCAAACGGAGGATGTAGCTCGCCGCCAGGCGCTCCGCCGCGGAGTCGTAGAGGTCGCCACCGAGGACGATATAGAGGTAGCCCTCAACGGATTCGCCATCCGGTTTGATCGGCGCCGCAGAGAATACCTTGCCACGGTCCGGGTTGCGGGGATTGTCACCGAGGATGGGGAGCTCGCCAGCCACCTCCAAGAACTTCTGGATCGGTTCGAGCGAGACCGACTCCAGCTGCACCTTTCCCGCCGGCGCCGAGAAGGCCAGAATGCGGCCTTCGGGGTCCAGAAGATAGAGCTCGATGCTCGGATTGATCACCATCAGCGAGTGGAAAAGGTGCTCCAGGGCGGCGCTGTCTACGCTGCCGGCGCGAATCAAGCTGGTCTCGTCGGCAATCTTCTCCGCCAGATCCAGATTCAGCTTCTGGTTGACCTCCCGAATGTAGGCCTCGGTCGTTATCCAGGTCGAGCCCACGTGCAGGATCCCCAGCAACAAGACCAGACCCACCAGGGCAAGAGTCAATCGCACCCGCAACGTAGCCATCAGGAGCCTCCCTCGTCGGCGCCCGCGGCTTCGGCAAACTTGTACCCGACACCCCAGACCGTGAGCACGAGCTCGGGGCTGCCCGGGTCGTCCTCGATCTTGGCCCGCAGACGGTTGATGTGAGAGTTCACAGTGTGCTCGTAGCCGCCGTGACCGTAGCCCCACACATGATCGAGGAGCTCGGCGCGTGAGTAGACGCGGCCCGGGTGTGCCGCAAAGAATGCGAGCAGGTCGAACTCCTTGGCGGTGAGCTCGATCTCTTGCTCACCCTTGGTAACGCGGCGCCGGTCGAGGTCCACCGTCAACTCCCCGATCTCGACGCGGCTTTCGGGCACCCGTTCGGCAAGCGCCTCCTCGCGGCGCAGGATCGCTTTTACCCTCGCCACCAGCTCGCGCACGCTAAAGGGTTTGGTCAGATAGTCGTCAGCGCCGATCTCGAGACCCAACACCCGGTCGAGCTCGCTCGATCGGGCGGTGAGCATCAGGATCGGCAGATAGTCGCTCGCCGCCCGGATACGCCGGCAGACCTCGAGACCGTCGACCCCCGGCAACATTAGATCGAGGACCACCAGGTCGAACTGGCCGCTGGAGGCGGCAGCCAGACCGCTGGGGCCGTCGTGACAGACCGTCACCTCCCAGCCCTGATCCCGCAGGTGAATCTCCACCAACCGGGCAATCTCCCGTTCGTCCTCTACCACCAGGATTCTCTTGCTCACGGGTGAGATTCTATCGGCGATTCTTCACAAAACCATCACGGCGCGATGGCGGCTGACTCCACCTGGGAGAGGCTGGCTGCCTCACCCAGGGATTCGAATTCAGGTGGGCGCCAGGGTTCGGAGCCCGACCTTGATCGCGGCCGCCGCCAGGTCGGTGTCGTAGACCACCATGGCCTCGACATCCGGCGCCAGCGACAAGGCGGAAGCCAGGTGAATTGCATCGAGCGTGCGCAGGCTTTCGGGCTCGATGCCCGCAGCCCTTTCCAGAATCTCCGAGTCGAGCCTGAGCAAATGAAGCGCGGCCACGACCGCGGCTGCCCGGTTGTGGACCTGCGCATCTGGAGAGGCTCGCCGGGCGGCGCGAACGACTTCGACCGCCGCAATCTCGCTCGAGATCGGCTCTGCCCCGTCGCCGAGAAACGACAGCAGTGCGGTGCTCTCCGCCTCGGGCAGGACCAGCTTGACCAGCGCCGAGGAGTCCATGTAGATCGGTGTCCCGGCCAAGTCAGCCCTCCTCCCTCTGCTCGCGCAAGGCCTCGCTGATCGGCATCATCACCGGCCGATCCGGTGGCAGGCCAAGACTCGCAATATCCAGGCGGGCCGGAGTCGCACGACCAGACGCGACAAGCCGGTCGACAAGCTCGGACTCCTCCGGCAGCGGCCCGAGCACCGCCACCTGCCGACCCCGATCGGTCACCCGAAAGGTCTCCCCGGTCTCCACGCGGCGGAGATATTTGCTCAGATTCTGTCGCAGCTCACGGATACCCACGGTACTCACCTTTGCCATGTAGCACATTGTAGCACATGGGTGCCGTCACCCCTCTTCTCCATGCACATCAAGAGAGACGGATTCCTCGGCAAGATTCGCTCACCGGCTCCCAGGCTGAAAACCGACCGGGGAGTGATCAGAACAATGAATGGATCAGGATTTCCCGAGACCCAGGGCCTCGAGCCGGGACAGCATCCGCTCGACGTGGGTGGCACGCCAGTAGACCCGGTTACAGCCGAAACAGTGGTGAAAGCGGTTCTGAGTGCGGGCGACGTAGGGCGGCACCCGGTCGGCCGCCTCTTCGGGCGACAGCTCGGACAGGGGTTGGTTGCAGCGCACACAACGCCCAAAGAGCCTATCCGGTTCGACCTTCTCGCCGCAGTCGCCGAGAACTTGGTGGATCTGCTCGTCCAGGCGTTCCGAGTCGACCAGCAGGTGATTTCGCGCCTGCTTGCGCTCCACCAACCGACGGTCGCGGGTGAGGATGATCCGCTTTTCCCGCACCGCTCTCTCCACCAGATCTGCATCGTCCAGATTGGAGTCGTAGGTCACGTCGTAACCCAGGATTCTGAGCCAGCGAGCCAGTGAGCCCAGCATGACGTCCGCTACAAAGCGCGGCTCTTCCCGATCCCTCGCTCTGGTCGGCATGGATCCACTCGACATTACTCATCAGCCCCGCCAAAAACAACTCACCCCTGCGACCGGCGGCACAGGGGTGATCGATCGGGGTGGTTGTAGTGGCCGACTATTCGAGAACGTGGATGTTCTTCTTTGCCCCCATCTTCTTGAGGATGTCCGGCCACACAGTGACGCTGACCTCACCCAAGTGGGCCTTGCGCAGGAGCAGCATGTACGTGCGCGACTGCCCGATGCCGCCACCTATCGACAGAGGGATCTCGTCGTTGAGGATCCCCTGGTGATAGGGAAGATCGAGGAAGTCGAGCTGGCCGCTCATCTCGAGCTGCTGCTTGAGGGTCTCCTTAGTGACACGGACACCCATCGAGGTGAGCTCGTGGCGCCGCCGGGTCACCGGGTTCCAGACCAGAATGTCGCCGTTGAGACCGTGCATCGGCTTGCCGTCCTTGGAGACCGTCTCGGTCACCCAGTCGTCGTAGTCGGCGGCTCGCATCTCGTGGGGGTAACCGTCGGCCAGCGGCCAGCCGATGCCGTAGATGAAGATCGCCGGATACTTCTGGATGATCTCGCTCTCGCGCGCCTTGCGGGGCAGGTCGGGATACATCTCGAGGATCTCTTCGGCGTGGAGAAAGGTGAGCTCCTCGGGC
>CALILB010000003.1 GCA_938016625.1 uncultured bacterium
CTTGTGGTGTGAGCTCGAAGGTGAGCCGGGTGGCCACCGGCCAACCGGCATCGGGCTGTTGGAAAGCCAGAGACCAGAGGCGGGGTCGATCGCGGTCGAGGGTCGAACCGAGCTCGTGCACCTGGGCACCATCTTCGTCGACCCTTTCCAGGTGAATGACGGCGGGTGGTCCCGGATCGATGCGGGCGCTCGACGCCAGCCACCGGGTGAGGCGCTCGGGCTCGGTCAGCCAGCTCCAGGCGGTATCGGTGTCGATGGGCAAGGGCTGTCGACAGCGGAGCTGGACCCCTGGGATATCACCTTGACGGATGGGCTCCGGCATGGCGCGGGGTCCCAGAGGCTAACTCCAGAGTCGTTTGAGGACCGCCGTCACTTCTGCCAGCAGCGGGGGGGAGGCGTAGATGCGGTAGCGGTCGATCCGGGCCAGATGGCGGATGAAGTGACTCGCCTCTTCCATCGGTACCAGCTCGCCGTCGAAACGTCTGACCAGCACCCGGGCCTGGCCCAGCCGATGCGGATCCTTGGAAGAGCGGGAGACCAGGATCTGATGGGGTCCAAAGCGGTCGAAGAGCTCGGGGAGAAGACCGTCGAACTTCTCGCTCTCTTCAGCCGAGAGGTGCTCTTGGGTCTCGAAGGCGAGTGGGAAGTACCGGCGATGGACCACAGCGTGGGCGTGGAGGCTGTCGGAGGCCCGCATGGCACTCAGGGTCGAAATGTCGTCGTGATCCAGAAAGGCCTCGGGATCGGCGGGCCAGCGCTGTCCTCGCTCCTGCAGCCACTCGTTGAGATGCAGCTCGAAAGCTTTGCCGGTGGGGTTGAAATAGACCTGGGTGAACATGTAGTAACGGGCCATCACCAGCGCTTCGAGAGTGTGCACTCCACCTTCGGCGACACCGATCCCCCACTCGCCCGACTCCGGATCCTGGAGTGGCAACATCGTGTCCAGCAGACGGGCGAGATCGAAGTTGCCGTAGCTCACACCGCAATAAAGGCTGTCCCGCAAGAGATAGTCCATCTTGTCGACGTCCAACTCGCCGGAGATGATCTGCGACAGTAGCCGCTCCTCGGAGTCTCGTGGCATCGACAGCAAGCGGATGACGTCGTCGGGCGCGAGTCCGTCTCCATGGCGGTCGAAGAGCTCGCTTATCTCCGCGATCCGGAGCAGACGTCTCGACATCTCCTCGTGATCGAGACCGCCTTCGAAGAGCTCCTCGGCGGAATGGCTGAACGGGGCGTGTCCGATGTCGTGCACCAGGGCGGCAATGCGGACCGCGCGGCGTCCCCGGCTGTTCTCACCCGGCTCGAGCACACCGTCGGCGTGTGCCGCCAGGGCGTCGTAGACCCGGCCGGCGAGATTCATGGCACCGAGAACGTGACTAAATCGTGTGTGCTCGGCACCCGGGAAGACCAGAAAGGAGAACCCGAGCTGGTGGATCGATCGCAGCCTCTGCAGGGGCCGGCTGTTGATGAGGGCTCTTTCGAGCGGGTCGGCTCGAATAAAGCCGTGGATGGGATCTCGAAGGGAGACCGAAGTCGTCAAGGAACCACTGCCGAATCGATGTCCGACTCCCCTTCGGAGACGGCAATGATGGCGGCTCCGCAGGAGTCGCTAAAGATGTTTACGGCCGTACGGTACATGTCCAGGGGCCGGTCTATGGCGAGCATGGCGCCCACAATCACGCCCACTTCGGGGCCCCGGAGATTCACCGCCTCGAGGACGATAAAGATGATCACCAACCCGGCGGAAGGGACGGCGGCCGCACCGATGGAGGCGAGCAGAGCAGTGATGACCACCACGAGCTGTGCCCCGATCGAGAGATCGACTCCCATGACCTGGGCGATAAAGAGCACCCCGGCACACTCGTAGAGAGCCGTGCCGTCCATGTTGACCGTGGCACCCATCGGCAGAACAAAGGACGAGATGCGGTTCGACACCCCGACTTTGTTTTCTACCGCGTTCATGGTGACGGGCAGGGTGGCGCCGGATGAGCTGGTGGAGAACGCCATGGCCAGGGCGTCCGCCATATTGCGGAAGTGAATGCTCGGTCGGATCCGACCCAGCGTTATGAGCAGCAAAGGCAGCGTGACGAACAGATGGAAGGTCAGACTCAGCGCAATGGTGATCATGTAGAGGCCGAGGGCACGGAACGACTCGAGCCCGGATGAGCCCACCAGGGTGGTGATGAGACCAAAAACCCCGATGGGGGCAAAGCGGATGATCCCCCCGGTCAGTCGCATCATGGCCTGAAAAGCCGCACCGAAGAACTGCTGCAGTGTCTCTCGTGGTCGGTCGGGAAGACCGGCGACAGCCATGCCGAGCAGAATGCTGAAGAAGATCACCGCCAGCATGTGGGACTCGGCGGCGGCGGCCACCACGTTCTCGGGCACGATGTCCAGGAGCAGGTCTTTGGGCGAGCTTGGGGTGGCGAGCTCGGGGATGGTCTTGCTCTGGGCACCCACGATGTTGGCCCCGACGCCGGGCTTTATGAGATTGACGGCGAAGAGCCCGGCAAAGATGGCCAGCGCACTCGACAAGACGTAGTAGCCGAGCGTCTTGCCAAACAAGCGGCCAAGATCGCGACCCCCACCCACCGAGGCCACCCCGGAGACGATCGAGGTGAGGATCAGCGGCACGATGATCATCTTGAGCAGCTTGATGAACAGCATGCCCAACCAGTCGACCTTTGGCACGACCGCGGTACCGCCTACCAGTCCGACCACGGTTCCCAGAACCATGGCGCAGAGAATCTGCCAGTGAAGCCGGCGATACCAGGGAATCGAATCCTGTGGCATTGCAGGCGACGTTAAGACATTCGCCTCGAGACTTCAACCATCGGCCAAGGGCGGTCTACTCCAACTCCCACGTTCGATCTGGTGAGGGTCGTCGAGGCTCTCGAGCAACTCGCCGACGGTTGCGGCATCGGGGGGTACGGGAAGTCGAGGAGCGATGTCGGCCAGCGGGGCGAGATAGAAACGTCTCTCCCGCAGGCGGGGGTGGGGAATACAAAGCTCTGGGGTGTGGAGGACCTGATCGCCGTAGACAAGCAGATCGATGTCGAGCGGCCTGGGGCCGAAGCGGGGACCTCGTCGGCGCCCGGCGTCCCGTTCCAGGGCCTTGGTCAGAGACAAAAGCTCGTCGGCGGCGAGCCGTGTGCTGCCGGTGACGGCGGTGTTGAGGTAGGGATCCTGGGCGGTGTTGGAGACCGGCTGACTGCGGTAGGGAGGGGCGACGGCGAGGGATTCCAGAGATCGTTCCAGCTCGCGAATGGCGCTTATCAGATTGTCTTCGAGGCTGCCCACATTACTGCCCAGGCCGAGGGCCACCGTGACCTGTGGGCGGGGTCCGGACCGCTCGGTCTGGTCAGTCTTTGCCCTTGTCGTCGGGTTGGTCCCCTTCTTTCTCGGCATCTTTCTTCTTGCTCTTCGCAGCTTTCTTGGGCTTGGCAGCGGCCTTTTTTTTCTTGGTTTTCGCTTTGGACTTGGCGGGAGCTTCTTCGGCGCTCAACTCCGCCTGATTGGCCCCGCATTTCGGGCAGACGATCTCCGCGTTGCCGAGATCGTAGAACTTGACCCCGCAGCTCAAGCACTCGTGTTTCTTCCCCAGTTCTGCCATCTGTTCGGCGCCTCCTTCGGACGGAGAGTCAGTCAGAGAGTGCGCGACGGTAGCACTGCATTCTGAAGGGTGTCAACTCTCATCAGGGTGCCAGGTTGCGTGAGGATGGGAAGACAGGTAGCATAGGGCTCCGAGTTCGGGGTTGGCTCGAGCCCTTGGGGGGGGTGGAGCTGCTTCCAGGCTCCTGCTGGATCTACCGGACAAGTGTAGTTATGCGCAGTCTTCTGAAACCTCTGACAGTCGGCATCCTTGCGGTCGCTGGTCTGGCGACCATGGTGGCCGCGGACTCGTTGCCCAATCCCCGTGAAGAGGGACTGGGTCCGACTCAGAGGCTCGAAACCCTCCTCGAGCGAGTGCGCATCGAACAGGGACAGATCGAGACTCTGGAGGCGGAATTCGTCCAATTCAAAGAGAGCGCGATGCTGGTCGATCCGGTCGAGGCCAAGGGTGTCTTTTCCTACGCCGCACCCGATCAGGTCCGGTGGGAGTACCTGCAGCCCAACCCCATCTCGTTGCTGATTCAAGGCGATGAGATGACCACCTGGTACCAGGATCTGGATCAGGCGGAAAAGGTCCAGGTCGGTCGCCAATCGCGAAAGGTGCTGGAGTATCTGGGCGCCGGCAGTACCATGGATGATCTCCTCGAGTACTTCACGGTGACCCTGACATTACCCAATGACACCACCCAACCCTACAAGCTGGAGCTGGATCCCCGATTTGCCCGGGTCGCCAAGAGATTGCAGGGGATGGCAATCTGGATCGACGCCGAGCAGTACCTGCCGGTGCGGCTGCGTTACCTCGAGGCGGACGGGGATGTCACCGACTACACTTTTCGCAATTTCCGGGTCAACCGGGGCTTGCCCGACAATCGGTTCGAGCTCGAGATCCCCAGCAGCGTGGATGTCAGGCTCATCGACCTGAGTCACCGCGCCGGTCTACGCTGAGCCGCGTCCAAGCCCTTTCTTACCAGTGAGATTTCAAGTTGTTGCCAACGACGGGCAGGCTCGTCGTGGCCTGCTGACCCTTCCCCATGGGCAGGTGGAGACACCTGCTTTTATGCCTGTGGCCACGCTGGGCTCGGTGAAGGGTGTGACTCCCCAGGCATTGGAGAAGGCCGGTGCCACGATCCTACTCTCGAATCTCTACCATCTGGCCCTCAGACCCGGGATCGAGACCATCGAAGAGCTCGGTGGTCTGCACAGATTCGTGGGCTGGTCCGGGCCGATGCTGACGGACAGCGGTGGCTTCCAGGTTTTCAGTCTCGCCAAGCTCAACAAGGTGGACGCCGGTGGTGTGACGTTCCGCAGCCACATCGACGGCTCCGAGCTCCATCTGACGCCCGAGACGGTCGTCGACATGCAGCTGCGCCTCGGTGTCGACATCGCCATGGTATTGGACGAATGTCCTCCCTGGCCCGTCAGCCGGGATGAGGCGGCGGTCGCCCTCGAGCGCACAAACGGCTGGGCGCGGCGGGCCCGCGAGGCCTGGCCCGGAGGTCCCGGCGCGCTCTTTGGCATCCTCCAGGGTGGGGTCTTCCCCGATTTGCGGGAGCGGGCGGCCCGCGAGCTGACGGGGCTCGACTTCGACGGCTATGCGGTAGGTGGTGTCAGTGTCGGTGAGCCTCTCGATGAAAGGCGGGCGGTGGTGGAGCTGGCGACACCCATGCTGCCGAGCACAAAGCCCCGGTACCTCATGGGGCTGGGCACGCCGCTGGACATTCTGCACGCCGTCGGTCAGGGCACCGATCTCTTCGATTGTGTGCTGCCGTCACGCAATGCGCGGCATGGAGTCGTCTTTACG
>CALILB010000004.1 GCA_938016625.1 uncultured bacterium
CACAGCCAGTCGACCTGGAACGAGCTCGACATCTGGGTCAGGGAGCTGGGTGTCGATCCCATGGAGGCCATCCGCTCGGCCACCTACTGGCCGGCCGTGCTCATGGGTGTCGAGAACGAAGTCGGGACCATCGCCGAGGGCAAGTTCGCGGATATAATTGCGGTGCGCGGTGATGTGCTCCGTTACATCAACCTGCTCCAGGACGTCGACCTGGTGATCAAGCACGGGGTGCGCTACAAGTAGGGGAGACGGCTCCGGATTCGAGCCGCAGGACCGATGACACGACGACCCGACTATTTCGAGGAATTCGAGGCGACCGAGCTTTTCTGCCCCAAATGCCGGCGGGCGACCCCCGCCCGCAAGCACCTGTTGATCGTGCTGCCCAGCGGCAACAAATACGACTACCGGTGCTCGGTCTGTGCCACTTCGGTGGGCTCCAAGACCGACGACGACACCAGTGCCTTTTCGATTCTGAAACCATAGCCGCCAGCCCCTCCCGGCACGCCGGAAAGCCCCTGAATATGGGGTCAGATCACCAAATTGGGAGAATTCGGCCCTTTTGGGGTAAAATTGACTCACGAGTCGTGGTGATGGAATAAATCGCGGCCTGTTTTCGTCATTATTAGGGACAGAGGCAGAAAGGGAGCATCCCTCTGCCTAAAGGATACTCGAGGGGTCGGGTACGCCCGGCGTCGACTCGCCAGTGGCGAGAGCGCACGGGGGGTGTCTACGTTCCCCAGATTCGGAGCACCGCATTTACGAACACGAAACTGACCGGCGCCAGGAGCCGGAGAGACGGGTCATCTGTCTCCGCACCGGCGCCGGGAGTGGCTCGAAAACATCGAGCAGGAGTTGAGAATTGGCTGCGTTGATGGACAAGAGTGCTGTCGAGCTCAGAATACCTTCGCTCAAGAAGCTGATGGAAGTCGGCCGCGAGAAGGGGTATCTGCTCTACGACGAGATCTGTGAGCTGCTACCCGACGAGATCCTGAGCCTCCCCGACGAGTTGGAGGAGATCTACCGCCGCCTCGACGTGATGGGCATCGGCGTCATCGACCGTCCCGGGCGATACATGAACCGTGATGAGCACGGGGCGGGCGAGGTCGACTTCGAGGCCGCGGAGGACGAGGGTCTCGACCTGAGCCTCTCCGACCAGGAGAAGGTCAGCGACCCGGTGCGGATGTACTTTCGGGAAATGGGCACGATTCCTCTGCTCGATCGCGCCGGCGAGGTGGACATCGCCCGCCGCATCGAGGAGGGGGAGCGTCTGGTCTATCAGGGGCTGGCCGCCAACCCAATAGTCCTGGGGAGGATTTTGAGACTCAGCGAGATGGCGCAGATGGGTGGTCATCAGCCCGATCTGGCCGACCCGGACGAGTTTCTGGATGTTCGCGGTGAGAAGAACGTCAGGGCGCTGCTCAAGACCTTCAAGCACATCGCCCAGCTCGAGCGCAAGATTCAGACCCTTCGCCGTCGACAGCAGAAGCGCAAGCCGGGTGGGGAGGCCTTCCAGGAGCTGGAGAGGCAGGTCGATCGGCTGGTGGGGGGCATCGCCAGCGAGCTGCGTCGTATCGATCTTTCGGTGCAGACGCTCAACCTCCTCATCGGCTACCTGAGAGAGCTCGACGGGCGTTTTCGCCGGGCCGAACAGGCGATCCGCCGAGCCACCAAGGCGCTCGACCGTGAGACCAACAAGGAGCTTCGGTCGCTGCATCGTCGCCGGATCGAGAAGTACCGGCGCGAGGTCAAAGCTCTCGAAGAGAGGTTTGTGACCACCCACGCCCAGGTCTCGGCGACGATCGAGAAGATCCGCCGGGGCGAGGCGCTGGCCGAGCGTGCCCGTGAGGAGATGATCGTCTCCAACCTGCGGCTTGTGGTCTCGGTGGCACGCAAGTACACCAATCGAGGTCTCCAGTTCCTCGATCTGATCCAAGAGGGCAACATCGGTCTTGTGCGCGCGGTACAGAAATTCGAGTACCGGCGTGGCTACAAGTTCTCGACCTATGCCCACTGGTGGATCCGGCAGGCGATCACCCGGGCCATCGCCGACCAGTCGCGGACCATCCGTGTCCCCGTCCACATGAACGAGACCCTGCAGAAGCTCCATCGGGTAACCGGTTATCTGGTCCAAGAGCTGGGTCGGGAGCCGACAATAGACGAGATCGGTGAGCACATGGATCTGCCGCCCTCCAAGGTGCGCAAGGTCCTCAAGATCGCCCAGCAGCCCATCTCGCTCGAGACTCCGATCGGTGACGACGGTGATTCTTTCCTCGGCGACTTCATCGAGGACAGGTCGGCCGCCTCACCGCTCGAATCGGTGATCTTTACCCGGTTGAGCGAGCAGACCGGTGACGCGCTGCGGGAGCTGACGCCGCGGGAGGAAACGGTGCTCAGGATGCGTTTTGGTGTGGGAGCCGAGGATACCCACACCCTGGCGGAAGCGGGCCGCTCGTTCAAGGTCACCCGCGAAAGGATCCGTCAGATAGAGGCCAAGGCACTGCAAAAGCTGCAGGAGAACGACGACACCGCCAAGCTGCGTCAGTTTGTCGATGGCGGCTAGATCAACCTAGGGACGCTTTATTTCCACGGCCTCTGTCCCCACCGGGCAGAGGCCGTTTTTCATTGAAAATTGGGGACATGTACCGATTCTTTCTGCTGTCTCTCAATCTCCATCTTCGGCGTCAAGAATCGGATACGTGTCCCCAATTTCTCGTGTCCCCAATTTCTAAGTGCTGATAGAGGGGGCCGTCGGCAAATCCGAGGCCCCGGTAGTACTCGCGGGTGCCGACCGAGGAGATGACGGCCAGATTCTCGAAGCCGGTGGTGCGGGCCGTCTCGGTGGCTTGCTGGACAAGAGACCGCCCGAGGCCGAGATGCTGCGACCGGCCGTCCTGACGATCGCCGATCGACACCAGTAGCCCGTAGACGTGGACCTCCCGGATGATGGCGCTGCCCTCCAGCTCGGTGATCGATCCGGGATGATCGGGGAGGGACAGCCTCAAGAAAGCCGCGATTCGATCTTCGCGGGTGGCGTACTGGAAAAAGACCTCGCGCCCGACCGAGGT
>CALILB010000005.1 GCA_938016625.1 uncultured bacterium
CGGCGGCAATCCGCAGCAGCTGCTCGAAGTCATCGTCGGCGGCAGCCCGGTTTTGCCGCTCCAGACCGCATTCGAGACAGCGGTGGACGATCCGATAGTCACTCCCCTCGGCACTCACCGCTACCGGCTCCATCAGCCCGCAGCACTCCGCCTGTCGGTCGCCGGGATGGACATCGACGTGCTTGGACCAGAGGCAGGCCGGGCAGTGATTGGTAAACCCGCTGCCGGTCACCAGCATCCTGCAACGTTCGCATTCGAAGTTTTCGATGGTGCGTTGGAAGCGGCGGCCCTGGTCGTCGTCCTTGGAGCCGGTCATGAAATGAGCTCCCGTCTGGTGTTACCCGTCAGGCAGGCGCCGTGACGGCGGCGAACATCCCGGGCCTGTAGGCCGTGATGCGGCCGGTAATGGCCGAGGCGGCCACGGTCAGGGGCGAAGCGAGATAGAGCTTGCCGGGACCGGAGCGCCCCTTGTAGTTGCGATTGATGGCGGAGACGGTTACCTGCCCGCTCTCCTCCGAGACCCCGGGTCCACAGCCGATGCAGGCGCCACACCCCGGGTGGATGACATGAACCCCCGCTTTCTCGAAGGTGTCGAGGAAGCCGTGCTCGCGGCAGTAGTCCTCCACCTCCGTAGAGCCGAACTGGATGTAGAACTCCACCCCCTCGGCGACGGTCAGCCCAGCTTCGACCGCCTCCTCGACCACCCGGTGGTAGAAGATCAAGTCGTCGATCTTGCCGGCGGTACAGCTGCCGCCATAGGCGATGTCGACCGCGATGTCGCCGATCTCCTCGACGGTGGCGCCGTTGGTGGGATCGGAGGGTATCCCATGGTCGGGGTCGCCCGGATGCGCCACCATCGGTCGCAGCTCGGCCAGGTCGATGGTGTGGGTCCCGCCGTCGTAGACCGCCCCGGGATCCGCACTCACCGCCCGGGCCCTCAGCTTCTCCACGTCGACCTCCGGTCGCCGTTGGGCGATCCAGCGATAGGTCTCCTCGTCGGCCTCGACAATCGCTCCCCGCGCCGAGCATTCGGTGGCCATGTTGGTCAGCGTCGCCCGCTCGTCCATGGAGAGGGCGGCCAGACCCGGACCGGAGAACTCCATCACCCGGTTGAGCGTCAACTGTGGCCGGGCATGCTCGAGCAGGATATGGAGCATCAGATCCTTGGCCGTCACCCCTTCGGCCAGCTCGCCCACCAGCTCGAAGCGAATCGACTCGGGGACCTCGACGGTGGTAAAGCCCGAATAGACGAGATTTGCATACTCGGTAGCCCCCACCCCCCAGGCCAGCGCATTGTTGCAGCCACCCATACAGGTGTGGCTGTCGGTCGCCTGGATAAAGTCCCCGGGCGAGATCATCCGTTCTCTGGCCACCGCATGACAGATACCCGGGGAGACGCCGTCCCGAGCGGAGAAATCGTGGGCGCCGGTGTGTTGCAGAAACTCCTTCTGCAGCCGGCGAAGCTCCTCGATCTTCTCCAGAAAGACCTCCATCTTGGGAACCTCGTCGGCATAGATGAGGTGATCTTCGAAGGCGGCAAAGCGCTCGGCATTGTGGATCTTGTAGTCGGGCCCGTACTCCTGCTCGAGAAAGTAGTGCACCTGGGCGCTGGTGTAGTCGTGGCTGTAGCCGCCGTCCACATCGACCACCACCGAGTCGCCCGGCTGGACAAAGCGATCGCCCTCGCCCCGCAGATGACGGGCGAGGATCTTCTCCGCCATGGTCATCGGCCGGGGGCCGGTGGCGGGCTGTGGCAGCTCCAGCTCTCCCGCGGCCAGGGCCTTGGAGAAGGGAAAGAGACCACCCTGGCGGACTATCAACTGGCTGATCGGATCGTGGTGCCGGTAGAACTCCTCCAGCGGCACGCTCTCACCCCGTTGCAACCGGCGCAGAAGCTCGTGGTCGCCCATCAACACACCCTGGTTTATGTTGTTGGCGGCATGGATGGGAGCAAAGGAGGCGGCGATGGCGATCCGGATGCCGCTCCACTTCTCCGCCTGCACCGCCGTCTCACGCGAGCTGCCCACCCCCTTGCGATACCCCGAGACGATGACTTCGAAGTTGCCGTCCCGGAGCGCGTCGCGCTCGAACAGCCGCTCACCGTCGACGATCAATCCCGCGTAAGCCTCGCGGGCCAGGTCCTCCGGCCGGTGGTTGAAGCAGACCCAGGCCGGGGTCATGGCATCGGTGTTGATGTCGTCCAACAGGTCCTCGACCGACAGATCCTCCATCACCAGCTCCAGCTCACCGGCGAGCTGTCGCCGGATGAGATCGGGGTCCTTGGTCAGAAAGAGGACGCGCTTGCCCGCGGTCAGGGTTATGGGGTCGGAAGGCTTCATCGGCTCTGGTCGACGGCTGGGGCGCCGGAACCGCATTCTACCTCCTCGCCAGTTCTGTAAACTGTGCCTTCAGCTGCGAGGAGAAGAAGAATGGCGCAAATCATCGAGTGCGTGCCCAATTTCAGCGAGGGGCGCGACCTGTCGGTCATCCGGCGGATCACCGATCGGATCGAGGCGGTCGACGGTGTCGAGCTGCTGGATGTCGATCCGGGACAGGCCACCCACCG
>CALILB010000006.1 GCA_938016625.1 uncultured bacterium
GTGATTATGTCCCTTCATAGACCGCTCCCCTTCGCGATCGTGGTTGCCCTGAACACCCTCTTGCTTCTTGCAATGTGTATGGTCGGGTATCAATCGGGACTGACCAGCGAGCGAAGAACCGTGGCCTCGGTCATTTTGGTGGTCGCTTTCTCTGTGATCCTGACCCTGATCGCCGAGCTCGACTCGGTCCAGGGCAGTCTGGTGGGGGTGAACCAACAAGCAATGATCGAGGTCCAGAAAGACATTCACCGACATTCAGCCGACTAGGCTGGGCAAGAATCTCGCCACAGCATGAAGATTGCCCGGGGGACGAGCAAACGGCCTCCGGCGAGGCCGGAGGCCCGTTCGCAAGGCAGGGTCGCCTCAGGGATTGATGTTCTCGCCCTGTTCCAGGCGGGCGATCTGGGCCTCCAGATTCTGCATCTGGGGTCCGGCCGGGGCCCGCCCCTTCGCGATGCGGGCGTGCTCCAGGGCCTTTTCGAAATTTCCTTCCTGAGAGTAGACACGGGCCATGCCGAAGTCGACCGGCCACTCACCCGGATTCAACTCGTAGTTCTTGCGGAAGATGACGTTGGCGGTCTCCATCTGCCCCTGTGCCTGCAGGCCGCGGGCGGCCATGTGGATGCCAACTACGGTAGCCGTCGGATGCGCGATCGCCTCGTCGAGGGTTGCCATCGCCTCCTCGCTCTGCCCGATCTGGTTGAGCACCTGGGCCTTGTTCGAGATCGTCTGGAAGCTGGTGTTGGCGGTGACGGCGGCATCCGCCCAGCGCACCGCGTCTTCGTGATAGGCGTCCTGCCCGGCGGCCCATTGGGAGGCCTGGATCCAGTTCTGGAAGTTGAAGCCCGCGGCGCCGGTGAGCTCCATCGCCATCGTGTCATGGTAGAGCTCCGGGAGGTTGGGCACCGAAACACGGAAGGGCACGCGCAGGTTCTCCCAGTGCAGCACCGCCCGGGCCGTATCGAGCTGACGATCGTCGAACTCGTAAGTCAGCCATTCCCGGAAGTAATCCGTCTTCTCGGCCTTGACCTGGACCTTCAGCGCGTCGAGGCTCGGATCGTAGAAGAAGCTGCCCCAGGCATCGCTGTTCTTGTTGAAAATGACCGTCCATTCGTCCTCTCCCGGGGCCATGAAAAGAGCGTAGGTGCCGGCCGCGAGCGGCTGGCCCTCGATCTCGACATCGTGAGAGAAGGTGATGGTTGTGTTCTCGTTGGCGCCGGCCCGCCACGGCATGTTCTCGGCGGTGCCGAATCCCGGATAGAAGGGGTTGGGCGCGATGCCCCAGGGGACCAGTTGACCCCAGATGTTACCGGTCCGATCGTCACCGGCCGGGCTGGTGACATCGGGACTGTTGTAGTCGATGGTGACAGAGGCCAACCCCATGTATTGGGTGACGACGCCGCGCTGATTGGCTCCTCCCGGTGGGGTGGTCAGCGCCTGGGCAAACAGCACCCCGGTGCCGGCGACCAAGAGAAGAAGGACAAATGTGAGACGGAGTGACAACGTACGACGCATCGAGATTCTCCTTCCAAGACTTGTGGTGAGGGCGCAGAACGCCCCGGGTTCTTGAATATGTCCTTTCTTACGGAATCGGCGACCCAAGGTTGCCCCCGTATCTTCATCATTTGTTTGACAATCTGCCGGTCTTGCTCTACTGGAATGCGCTGCTTGGTGCCCTGATGTCGAAGGCGCCATTCTAATCCTCGGAGTTCAACATCTCCTACATGCTGGCCGGGGAAGGAGACGCCCTCGGTGTAAGCAACAAGGACCCGTTCGCGACCGAGCCGACGGATGACAACGACTGGGTGAAGGAACGACCCCACCTCATGATCACTGTGCCCGATCCGGCGATCCTGGAAGGGCTCTCAACCGACCCAAGCGATCCCGTCTATGTGATGTGGAAAGGTACGCCCTACGCGCACATCATGGTCAAGATCGCCCCCGAAGAGTAACGACACAAGCGGACAGTTCGGCGTGCAGGGCGGACAACCCCCACTTGAAACGACGAAGTGCTCGGCACCAGTTAGTGCCGAGCACCCCATATCGTCGGTCGATTACGACCTCTGGTCGTCCTAAGGCGTGTACCAGATCGGCGAGGTGTAGGCCCGCTGCTGGATGGTCATCGGGACCTCGTCGCCCATCTCGATGCCGAAGTACTTGGCGTCGTATGCGGTCCAGCGGGGTGTCGGGATCTCGAGCACCCGCACGTAGTAGAAGGCCCGCTGGTCTGGATCGAAGTCGGGATCCTTCCACACGGTAATAATCTCGGTGTCACCGATCGAGTTGGTCCAGTTGGCGTTGGCGACATCTACCGTGCTGCCGACCGGCGTTTTGCACCGCCCGTCCGAGCCGATCGTGCGGCCGTCGGAGACCGCCACATCGTAGATGCGCTCATGCCGATTATCGCTGTCGACCCATCCCTTGATGATCTGGATGCGGTCGAGATTGCCGCCCAACGGATCCTTGAGCGCCGCTACCAGAAAGGTGGGTGAGGCGCCGGCCGGCGCGTTGCGTAGATCGCCGCCCATGGGTACGCCCTTCTGGTAGCCGACCGCCGCCGGCACACGCGTCACAGCATCGGCCTCCTCGAAATCCCAGCCGCCAAAGAAGCGCACCAGCATGCGCGGCCCGGTCGTGGCGTAGGTCTCCTTGCGCTCCATGGCGTCGAAGAGTGCCGTGCGGGTGTTCTCGGGCGCCCAAACCGCGATGTAGCCGGAGGCGAGAGTCTCCCAACCGAGGATCTCCAGATCGCCGAACTTCGCAAATGGATGCTCCCAACGCTCGGCACTGGGCTCGGAGCCGGCGTGCTTGCCAAAGAAGTTGTCGTCGTCCGCCGTGGCCAGCGCGGTATGGCTGTCGGTCGAGCCGATCATGCCGAACTTGAACGGGTTGGTGCCGAGCTTCTCCTCGAGCTGCAGTCCGAGCTGCAGACCGCTGCGCGCGTACTCGTACACCAGCATGTCATCCGTCTTGGACTCGCTCAGGTTGAGGTTGCCCTTATCCCAGGTGCCGAAGTCGGCAAACTCGTCGTTCGGTGACAGGAAAGGGTGCGCCTCGCCGTCACCCTTGATCTGGGTGGCCTCGTAGAGCGGCTCCCACTTCGCCCGGGTCTTCGCGTACTCCTGGGTCAACGGCTTGTCGGTCACCGGGTTGATCATCGGGAACATGAGCCCGTTCGACAGGTTGCCGTTGTGGGCGATGGCCAGAACGTCGCCGCCGGTCTTGTCCTCGTAGGCCTGGAGGAGCTTCCACAGATACTCCGGATCCGTGCTGCCCTGCGGGGAATAGGTAGTTGCGGGCACCGTTTGACTGGCCTTGTCGGCGTCGTCCCGGTAGACGACTACCCGGTGCAGGTTTTGTCCCGGTGGAACCTGCGAGGTCCACTCGTAGCCGATGAAGGCGGTGAAGCGGCCAGGTTCGTTGTACCGCTCGGCGGCCTCGATCGTCTTTGCCCAGGCCTCCTTGTACGGCTTGCCGTCCGGCCAGTACATCATGGCTTCGGGGAACTCGCCGCGTGAGAACGAGTCGATGACAGCCATGGCGACCTCCATTCCCTCGCCTGCCTGAATCTTGTCGTACCACTCCCTCCCGGTGGGATCGGCGAGGAGGTGCGGCGCAGCGGCAAAGATATCGGGAAACCACCCCATGTTGTCCGAGTGGTCTGCGACGACGAGGAAGTCGAGCGGTCTGGCCAATCGCACCCGGCCGGCCGTGGAAGACTCCACCTCCTCGCCCCGGGCGAATCGATAGGCGTCGTTCGGGTCGAGCCGGGCACCAAAGGCCCCCGCGTCCATCGAGAACGAGGTGTGCAGATGGGTGTCGCCCCAGAACACCCGGGTCGGGACGGCGCCACCGGCGTAGGGTGAATAAGGCCGCCCCTTGTAAGCTGCTTTGAGCGATTCTTCGTCGACGGTCCCGGCGTCCTGCGCCGGCAAGACCGCAGGCAAGGCGAAAATGAGCAACGCAATACCCGCTACAGTGAATGTCTGCTTCATGCAACCCTCCTATTCATAGCCGCTCCTCGGGTGAGCGACTCAGTTTCTTCCTTACGGTGTATATCAGATCGGCGAGGTGAAGGCTCGTTCCTGGCCGGTGTTCGACAGGATCTGCTCTCCAAGAGCGCATCTGTAGGCATCCTCCGGAGTCAGTGTGGCGCCGACCATGCCGGCATCGCCCGCTTGCTGGTGCGATCGTTGATCCCCGACGCGGCCCCGGGGCGTACCATGGAGGATGTCGTCACCGCCTCATTCGACTATGGGCGTCTCGATAACAGCGCCAATCCGGTTCGCCTGCGGCTAAAGAGCACGGTGACGCGAGTACGCAACCAGAACCTTGGCGACACGGGCCAGGGTGTCGAAGTGACCTACGTGGCCGACGAGACGCCGCGGTCGGTCACTGCGGACGCTTGTGTTCTGGCCTGCTGGAACGGTGTCGTTCCCTATCTGTGTCCGGAGCTACCGGAGGAGCAACGCCAGGCCCTCGCCTATTGTGTGAAGGTCCCACTCGTGTATGTAAACCCTTTGGACGCATCTTCATCGCCAACTCGGACGCGGCCGGTCGGGCCTACGCGGATGCCGCCATCGACGAGGCACACCGCGCCGTCTCCGAGCTCCTGTCGTAGCAACGGCCGGCACAGAGGCCGGCCGCTTCATTTTGTGGCGGTGACGGAGTTAGCCAGATCCGCCTGTCAGCTTCTCCGCCTTGGGCGCGGTCCAGGTTTCCATTTTTTCCAAATCCGGCGAGTAGATGCGCATGATGATGTCCAGAGCTTCATCCTTGCGATTGATCGGCAGCCAGTTTTCTGCCGGCACACCGGGCGGCTGTTCCGTAGCCACGTAGATTTCGATACCGCCGTCCTCGTTCAGTTTCATTCC
>CALILB010000007.1 GCA_938016625.1 uncultured bacterium
CCTCGAAGAGCAGATCGAAGGAGGCACCGAGTGCGTGGCGGATGGCTTCGGCGTGCTGGAGAAGATCACGCTCACGCCGCAGCTCGTCCTCCTCGCCGGCCTCGAGCCGCGCGGCCTCGATCTCACCGATCTGGAACCGCAGCAGGTCTATTCGCTCCTGACGAAGGCGGTCGTCGCCCAGCGCACGCTCGAGCCGCGAGGCGAATCCCGCATAGGTCTCGTAGAGCTCGGCGGTGCGCCCGGCCAGGTCCATGGCTTCCTGCCCACCGCTGCGGTCGAGCCAGTTGCGCTGGAGATCGGGTGACACCAGACCCAACTCCTCCCTCTGGGTGTGGATGCGCAACAGGGAAGGGGCGATCTGAGTCAGGAGCCCCAGGGTCACCAGCTGGTCGTTGATGAATACACGGTTGCGGCCCTCGCGGCTGATCTCGCGGCGAACCACGAGCTCATCGGCCTCGACCCCGACACCGGCCACTTCGAGGATCTGCCGCCACAGATCCCCTTCGGGAGCGAAGACTCCGGTCACCGACACCAGCTCGGCCCCGGTTCGAATCAGATCGCTGCTGGCCCGGGCCCCCGCCAGAAGCGCGAGCGAGTCTACGACGATCGATTTGCCGGCGCCGGTCTCGCCGGTGAAGACATTGAGACCCGGCCCGAACTCGACCGACACCTCGGCCAGAACAGCCAGATTTCTTACATGGAGATCCCGCAGCACGACAACACCTTCAGCCTGTCTTATTCATGACCCTCACGGCTTAATGCCGCGATCACCCACCATCTCGGGCCGTACTCGGACTTCGCTCCTCGACATACCTCAAGTATGCCTCCGGTGCTCAGCCCTACGTGCGACCCAATCTGGCGGGTGCTTGCGACATTCTACTCGCGCGCCTCATGAACAAGGCAGGCTAGCGCCGGGTGGCGGCGCAAAAGTCTAGCAGAGCCGCGCCCTCGGGATTGTGGGTAGAACTGTGGATATCCTACTGACAGCGCCCCACCAACGCCTCCAGGTCGTGGACCGTGAAGCGGTGCGTGGGATCGACCGAAATGTAGCCGCTCTCCTTGAAATCGACAATGACCTGGTTTACCCGCTCGCGAGAGGCACCGACCAGGGCCGCCACATCGGTCTGGGTCAGCCGCAACGGGATATGGACGTTGTTGGAAGGGTCGGGACGTCCATACTGTTGGGCAAAGGCGATGAGCTGGCGTGCCACCCTGCCGCGGACATCGAGCGTCGACAGCGCCTGGATCTGTTCGTTGGCCAGACGTAGACGCCGGCTCAACAATGTCACCAGGTTGTAGCTCAGCTCTTTCATGTTTCTGAGACAGTGGTGGAAGGACTGCCGATCCATCACCAGACAGACGGATTTCTCCAACGTCACGACATTGGCGGAGCGACCTGCGCTGTCCACCATGCTCATCTCGCCAAAGGTGTCGCCGGGGCCGAGGAAGGCCAGAATGACCTCTGAGCCATCGATCTGATCGACATAGATCTTTACCGTGCCGTCCAACAGTACATAGACGAGCTCACCGGGCTGTGCCACGGTGATGATGTTGGTACCGGATGTAAAGTTCTTTCGATGCAGCAGATTGTTGAGCGCCGTCAGGTCTTCTTTGCCCAAGCCGGCGAACAGCGGGATCTCAGCCAAGATCTTCAGATCTTCAACCGCGGGCATCGCTTTCCTCCCCCTTGCAGTTTCCGGAGTCGCGCTCCGGGCGGTCCAACTCGCCTTTGAGGGCATCATATCGCAAAACGGAACCCATGGTCTGGGGGCGGCCGGACAAGGGTCGGACAGCGGGGTTCTTCGTGTAGAGTCTGCCACACACACACTTGCTAAGATCCTGTCTCCCACATGAGCCTTTTTGAACTTCGACTGCTTGGTGATTTCGACGTCAGGGTCGCCGACAAGGCGATCTACGAGTTCGAATCCCAGAAGGTCCGAGGTCTTTTGGCATTCATGATGACGAATCGCGGCCACTCGGTGAGCCGTGATCGGTTGGCCACCCTGCTGTGGGCCAGCAAGTCGGAGTCTGCGGCCAGACGCAACCTCCGCCAGGCCCTCCACAACCTGCGCTCTGCACTCTCCACCGCCGTCGACCCCGATGAGGTGCTGATCGTGAGCCACCACGATCTACAGGTGAATCCCGATCTCGACTGCTGGCTGGATGTGGAACGCTTCGAGGAGGCTACCAGGAGGGGCCTGAGCGACCCCGGGCCCGATCCCTATCATTTGAGCATCGCCGCATCGCTCTATACCGGCGATTTTCTGAGCGGCTTCTTTATCAAGGACAGTCCACCCTTCGAGGACTGGATGCTGTCCGAGCAGGAAAGGCTGCGGGAGGCGGCCGTCGACTCCTTCCGCACTCTCATCGAGTCCTACCTGCGCCGGGGCGAGTACCGTTTTGGCATCCAATTCGCCCGCCGGCTCTTGGCCATCGATCCGCTGTCCGAAGAGGCCCACCGCTCTCTGATGCGGCTCTACGCCCTCTCAGGAAGACGCTCCCGGGCTCTACGCCAGTACGAGATTCTGCGCAATCTGCTGAGCTCGGAGCTCAAGGTCGAGCCACTGCCGGACACTCGAGAGCTTCACAAGTCGATCCTGGATCAGACCCTGAGCCCGGCGACCGGGATGGATAGTGAGGGACCGGTGGGGCCCATGATCCCCCTCGTCGGCCGGGAGGAGGCGCACGCGGTTCTCGAGGACATCTGGCAGGAGGTCATCGCCGGCCGTGGAAGGTTGACGGCCATCGAGGGCGAGACCGGAGTAGGGCGGACGAGACTCGCCAGATCGGTCGTGGATGCCATCACCCGCAAGCAGGAAGCAGTCGTGCTCCAGGCGCGGGCCTTTGCGGCGACACCGCTGGTCAGCTACGGCCTCTTTCGTCAGCTGCTGTCGAGCGGCCTCGACGACCTCCTACCTGAAGAGAGCGCCAAGCTCCTGCACCAACTGTCGGCGGAGACTCTCGCCGATTTGACCGCGATGGCTCCAGAACGCCCGGAGCTGGCAGCCGACGGTCTCGAGGCCCCGGTGGAAGTGCCGGCGTCCCTGTCATCGCGCTTGGCCGACTCTTGGATGGAGCTCCTGGAGGCGCTGACCGCCTGGTCTTCCGATTTTCGTCGCGTCGCCCCGGTCATCCTGTTGATCGACGATGCCCACTGGGCCGACCCGGAGAGCCAACGTCTGCTGGCCGACCTGGTACCCCGGATCGCGGTGCGCCCGGTCTGGGCCCTGGTGACCTCCAATCCAAAGGTAGTGGCCGCCGGATCCCCGCTCGCCGCCCTGCTGTCGGATGGGATCGAGCCCGATGACTCGGTGAACAGGATCCCTCTCGACCGTCTAGAAGCGGGACATCTCCAGCAGATCGCCTCGACCCTTCTTGGCCGGGGCGGGTTCGAGGAGCTCGCCGCTTTCCTCAACCGGCAGAGCGCCGGACTTCCCTTGACCGCGACCGAGATGGTCAACCTCCTCTGGGACGATGGAACCCTGATGCCGCGGGGCGCGGGGCACTGGGTGCTTCGCGGCCGGCTCGATCCGGATCGACATTCCCTCAATCTGCACCAGTTGATCCAGCTACGGATTCGTCGTCTGCCGACCTCGGCGCGGCGGTTGCTGGCGGTGGCGGCCACTATCGGCCAGAGGTTCGACGTCGAATTGCTGCAAAAGGCCGCCGGCGAGCACATGGCGGTCGTGGACACCTGTCTGCAGCTCATGCTGGAACGCTGGCTGGTCCGCCAGTCGCCATCCACCTGGTCGCCCTCGCGGCGCGAGCGCGACATCCTTCTTTGGGCCCAGGGGATTCGGCGGGGTTGGTTCGAATTCTCCCACGCGGGGATCCGTTCCGCGATTCTGTCGGACATCCGGCCACGTCGTCGCCAGAGTCTGCACCGCGAGGTGGCCGATGCACTGCACGAGACCGGGGGCCAGGATCTCGAGGGGTACCATGAGACCCTCGCCCACCACGAGTTGGCTGCAGGTCGGCCCGAGTCAGCACTGGCTTCGCTGGAGACGGCTTGGAGACAGGCCGAAGCGACGAGCGCCAAAGAGACCGCCTCGTGGTATCGACAGCAGCTGGAAGAGGTTCGCGGGGAGCTAGCCGAGCAGGAGGGTAATTCCTCCCGGAGCTCCAGCGAGTCGGAATCCGAGTCAGGTGTAGAGGTCCAGAAAACGAGCGAGTAGGCGCTCGGCGTGCGGTGAGGGCCTCACCGTTGCCGACAGCTCGTCCTTGCCCGTCCGCTCCTCGAGGTAGGTGTCCCGGTACATCATCAGTCGGGCCTGGAGGTGGCTCCCGTTCATCTCGCTGTGGAACTGAGTGCCGTAGACCGGTCGATCATCGAGCCTCAGCACCTGATAACGGCAGCGATTCGAGAAAGCCAACTCCTCGCAACCCGTGGGGAGCCTCTCGACTCGATCGTGATGGCCGAGTTGAGCCGCAAAGCCTCTGGGGAAGTCCTCAAAGAGAGGGTCGACCAGGCCCGTTTTGGTGAGCTCGATGTCGAAGGTTCCGACTTCGCCCGTCGCGTGATCGGTGACCACTTCTCCTCCCAGCATCCGGACGAGAAAGTGATGTCCCCAGCAGGAGCCAAAGAGGGGACGGCCTTCGTCGATCCATCTCAGGACCACATCGCCAAGCGGTTGGGTGAAGTCGAACTCCCGGGTGGCGGAATGGGCCCCCGCTCCACCAAGAAAGAGGACATCGGCCGCCTCGACCTTCGACCAGGAGATATCGGGCTCTCGCACGACATTGATGCAGTCCATCTCCTCGGCCTCGAGACCGGCCGTCTCCAGAAAGCAGAGCTGCTCCTGTGCCTCGGCCGCCTCGTCACCCCGAACCTGCACCAACATCACCCGCCGCCGTGAGCCACGGTCGGTAGTCGTCTTCTCTGCTCTGGGATCTCGATGCAAGACCAGAGGTTAGCGCAGGCCGAAGAACTGACGTATGACGTGCCGGGCGACTTCGGGGTTCTCGCGCAGACGACGGGTCGAGTATGCATACCAGTCCTTGCCATAGGGGACATAGACCCGTAGCCGGTGGCCCCCTTTCAACAGGATCTCACGCAGCTCCTCGTCGACACCGAGGAGCATCTGGAACTCGTAGCGGTCCCGTGGCAGCCGGTGCTTGTCGATGAGGGCGACGGCCGCGCAGACCAGAAACTCGTCGTGGGTGGCAATGGCGGCATAAACGCCCCCTGTGATCATCTTTTCCAGGGCAGCGATGAAGTTGTGACGAACCGTGTTGTAACCCTTCCAGGCGACCGGCCGCGGCTCGACGTAGATCCCTTTGCACAGGCGGACGTTGCCACTGTCGTCCGGCAGACCTTCTATATCGTCCAGGGTACGCCGCATGTAGGACTGGAATACCACTCCCAGATTGCCGAATCGGGGCTGGAGCTGGTGGTAGATCTCAAGGGTCGCATCGATACAGGTGTGATCCTCCATGTCGAGGCGCAAGAAGTTCCCAAAGCGCTGTGCGGCTTCGGCGATTCTCTCGACATTCTGAAGGCAGAACTCCTGGTCTATCTTCAGACCAAGCATCGTCAGCTTGATGGAGACGTTGGAGTCCACCTGGCCCCGGTCAATCTCCTCGAAAAGACGGACGTACTCTTCGACCGCAGCCTCGGCCTTGTCTCGGACCGTGACCTCCTCACCCAGGAGATCGAGAGTTGCCATGGCACCTCGAGCGTTGAGCTCCCGGACGGTGGCAAAGGCCTCTTCGCTGGTCTCCCCCGCCACGTATCTGGCCGCCACCCGGCCCACGAGGGACTTCGGCACCAGCGGCAGTGTGGTGACCACAAGCCGGCTGAATAGGCTCACGGGTTCCTTTTGGGCTGTGGCTCCTCGGCCACCCAGCGCACAGCTCGTGAACAGGGACACACACCCCCCACCCGTCGGAGAGAGGGCAACGCTCGAACCGCTTGGCCGAGCTCCAACTCACCGCTGTGGACACCCGTGAGGAGCTCGACATAGTGCTTGAAATCGCGACCGGATCGGTACGCATCCGGCAGATGCTCGGCAAGATGAGTCAAATAGGATTCGACGTCCTCGTACTGCTCTCCGTCCCAGCCGACCAGCTTGAAGGCGGGGACCCCTCGACGGCGAAAGAAATCCATATGAGGCAGGTGGAGCAGATCCTCCCAGGCAATACTCTGTTGGGTGTTCCGTTCGTCCAGGATCTTGTCCAGCAGGGCCTCGGTCTGGGAGCCGTTCAGCTCGGTGAGCCGCGCCCGAATGTACCGGATGTTGAGGTCCCGCACCACCTTCTCGACCTCTTCGTAGTACTGCTCTTGCGCCTCGGCGTTCTTCATCGGCTTGAGGCCGTAGCGGACGTTGGTGCCCCCTCCCCGTTCGTCCCCAAACATCTCGAGACCCCGCGGCAGCCACTTGTTGAGGGCCTTCTGCATGTCGTTGGTGGTGATGTAGACGGAGTCCTGTGCGGCCTTTTCCATCCAGCGACGTAACGGGACGACGCCCGCGGCCAGGTGAAAGGCCTCCTCGCGCAGCATCTGGGGCATGCTCTCCGCCATCGGTTTGTAGGCGCTTACGCGCTGCATCGAGAGCTGGTACTTGCCGACTCGATCGATCAGGGCACAGAAAGTGACGTTATCGACGAACGAGTCGAAGTCGACGTTGAAGGCGCCGAGGATATGAGAGCCGGTCTTCATGGAGAGGATCTCCTCCACCATGTCGGCTCCCGTCTGCTCGGAAACCGCCGACCAGTCGTCCTCCATCAGCAGGTGGAGCATCTGGTAGCCGTGGCGGAGCTCCTCGGCCATCATGCGAAGAATCCAGAACTGCTCTTCCTCCTCCTGCGCCCGGGCCAGGGTCAGCTGGTGCTGCTGGATGGAGCCGAACTCGGTGCTGGCCTGCGCCTTTATCGCACCCAGCAGATGCGACGATTGATTGGCCTCCATGTCACCCGAGCGAGTGAATTTCGGATTGCCCTTCATCTCGCCGCATTCGATCTCGCTGCACATACCCATTTCGCGGAAGGCGCAAAGCTCGAATCTCGGATCCTTGGGAAAATACTTGTCCCAATTCTCGAGCAGGAACTCGTAGTCGGGTAGGAACGTGTCTTTCCATTTGAGCACGGCCTGGTGAAAGGTCTTCGGCAGATGGGTCTTGGTCATGTTCATGGATACGTTCCTAAGCGCGCCGAGCGGTCCAGCGTTGCCAGTCGGGGTCAGAGTTTCTTGGCAAACGACCTCATCGGTACCGGCTCGAAGCCAAGCTTCTCGAAGAACTCGGCGATGCCTGCCATCTCCTCGTCGACCAGGGTCCTCACAGTAGTCGCCCCTCGCTGGCGGAGGTGCTCCAACATCTCCTCGGCCAGCCGGCGACCCACGGCTCTACCCCGGTAGTCGGGGTCCACACCCAACACCTCGATCCAACCGGTCGGCTCCTCGAG
>CALILB010000008.1 GCA_938016625.1 uncultured bacterium
CTGCCGATCTTCAGCTGGCGCGCTTCCGGGCCAATACCGCCAATCGGGGCAAGGTACTCGACCGGGGCCTGTGGCGCTACAGCCGCCATCCCAACTACTTCGGCGAAGCTCTTGTTTGGTGGGGCCTTTTTCTAATTGTTCTCTCGACTCCGGGTGCCTGGTGGACCGTCCTCAGCCCGGTGCTCATCACCTTCCTCCTGCTGCGGGTCTCCGGTGTGACGCTCCTCGAAGACAGCCTGAAGACGAGCAAACCTGGCTATCGGGAGTACATCGAGAGGACAAGTGCTTTTTTTCCCTGGTTTCCCCGACGGGTGGTGCGGTGAGGAGTGCCTCCCAGCCGTCCGCCACGCCACCCACTGCACTCGTGGAGTGCTCGTTTGTCGTTCCTGTCACTTGCACAGAGGCATTCTCGAGATTAGCCGACCCGCGTCTGCTCGACCTCATGACGCCGCCCTGGTTTCGGCTCCAGATCCTGACCTCCGATCGCGCGCTAACCGTCGGGTCCCAACTCCACTACCGCATGCGCTGGCGGGGTTTACCCTTTCGCTGGCAGAGTGAGATCACCGAGTGGCAGTCTCCCCACCGATTCACCTACCGACAGGCGCGAGGACCCTTCAAGTACTTCGAGCACGAGCATCTCTTCGAGGAGGATGAGGCTGGTACGAGGGTCAGCGACCGCATCCGCTTTCTGAGTCCTGGCGGAAGTCTGGTTCACCGTGCGATCGTGGCACCCGAGTTGCGAAGGATCCTCTCCCACCGCCGCAGTTGCGCAATTGATCGCCTCGCGCATCCCAGGCCAAAACGCTAACTCGCTGGCGAAAGGGGCACCGGCCGACCTCGTCGGCCCATCTCGTTTCCCAAAAGAAGAGCTCCCCGAGGCGATAGCCCCGGGGAGCGGTATGAGGCAACGCTACGTCCCTTTGGGGTCCGCTAGCGGAGATTGATGCTGTCGGCGATGACGGTAAAGGTGTCGCTGGCCGGGTCTCCCACAGCATAGAGGATGGTTACGGTGGAGGCCCGCAGCGTGACAGGGGCGGGTCCCAACACCGGGTCCCCGGAGGCATTATCGAAAAGCGTGACGTTCCAGCGTCTGCCGCTGCCAACGTCGTAACCGACGCCCTGGGTGTTCTGGACATTGCTGACGGACACGGATCCCCCGCGGCCACGATCGAGAGTGATGTCGACCGCGCCGGCAGCGGCGGTGTGGCGGGCGATCAGGCGGCTCTGTGCAAGAAACGTGGGGCTGACGTCGTTGGTGAACTTGCTGGCCGTGAGCTCACCCGTCTCGGTCAGGTGGGCGATGACCGAAGCATTCTCCCCATCGAGAAACTCGATATCTGCGGGTCCGATCGCAGTCGTACCGCCGCAGGGGGTCATACCCGGGAGCTTGATCGACACTGTGTAGGTGGCCGGAGGTAAGGAAAGCGGCCCGGCAACTGTGCCGAAAGTGAAATCCTCGATACAGCCGACTCCCAAGACCTCCACATCCACAGGAAGTCCGTTCTCTCCCGGAATGCCGTGGATGATGCTCACGTCGGCGTTCTCCTGCGCGGTGATTGGCGTCAGGGTGGCCGTGGCGAGGATGGCGATGACAAGCAAAGTCTTCTTGAACATGGTTGTTTCCTCCTAGGTTTGTTTGGTTCTGTGTTTGATAGTATTGTTAGAAACGTTCAAATCGTCCAAATAATGGCACCAAAATGCAGACTTGTCAACCCCCTAAGTTAGATATTTAAATCATTGTTTAGAGAAAGTAATCGTTCATTACGTTTATCTGAGAATAGACTTCTTTCAGGAGTGGCCTGGCCGACCCTGTAGGCGCAGCAAGCGGGCCCATGGTTCGGCCCTGCAACCGATGCCCTCTTGACAAGAGTGAGTTGACTGGTTACGATATAGACGATTTGAACGAATTCAATAATAAAGACTGAATCGCTAAAATCTAACTATTTTAATATTTAATTGATCTAACTGAAGGAAAAGGAGAAAGAAATGTTTAGAAAAGTAATGATTTGGACGATTACAACCATCGCGATCGGTGGGGCTACGGCCTCGGCGCAGGAGTGGTATGCGGGTGCCTTTGCCGGCTGGAACAACACCTCCGACACCGAATTTGAGACCGCGCTGGGGACGATCGACACCACTTTCAACAAGGGCGCTATCTGGGGTCTGTCGGGTGGCTACCGCCTCGGCAATGGCGTGCGTCTGGAGGGTGAGGTGTCGTGGCGGGACGCCGATGTCGACAATCACAAGTTGGGCGGTGCCATTCTCGATGGCAGCAAGGGCGCGGCCAAGTCACGGTCATTCATGGCCAATGCGCTCTATGACTTCAACCGTGATGGCAAGGTTCAGCCCTATATCGGGGGAGGCATCGGTTGGTCCAAGATCGACTACGACAGTTTTGGTGTCGACGCGGTGCCGGATGTCCTCAACGACGACGATGGCGTCTTTGCCTATCAGGGTATCGCCGGGCTCAGCATCGGTCTCAGCGAGCGGTTCGACATCTTTGGCGAATACCGCTATTTCAAGGCCCAGGACCCCTCGGTCACGACCTCCGAGGCGAGCGGTGCGGTGAAGACCGACATCGGCTACCAGTCCCAGGACTTTGTTCTGGGTCTGCGCCTTTCCTTCTGACCAGATTCCACTTCGACTGGTCCGGCCGGCCGATGGTGCCTCGCGAAAGCAGGTGCCATCGTGCCGGCCTCCTTTTTTCAGAAGTCGCTTGCCCTATCGGCGCTCGAGGTCTTCGAAGACCACGGTGCCGCCGACTACCGTTGCCAGGATGCGGCCATCTAGAAGTCGCCCCGGATCGGTCTCACCCAGAGCGAGTGGGTCGAGATCCATGACCGTGATGTCGGCCCATCGGCCCGGTTGCAGCAACCCGGTCCGGTCTTCCCACCCGGCGGCCAGGGCCGACCAGTTGGTGTAGCCGCGCAGCGCCTCCTCGGCGGTCATCGCCTCTTCCGGGTACCAACCGTCTGGGGGTTGCAGCTCTTTGTCGCGCCGGGTGATGGCAGCGTGGAGCCCGTAGAAGATGTCGTGGTCGGAGCCGGCCAGATCGGCGCTGAAGGTCATGGGCACATCGGCCCGCCGCAGGGTCCTCCAGGCGTAGGCCCCCTTGACGCGCTCGGGGCCGAGCCTGTCCTCCGCCCAGGTCTTGTCCTCGACACAGTGGGGCGGCTGCATGGCCGCGATGAGACCGGCGGGAGCAAAGCGTGCGAAGTCGTCCGGGTGGATCACCTGAGCGTGCTCGATCCTGTGGCGGAGCGCCCTGGTCTCAGGGCTGCCATTGATGACCGACTCGAGAAAATCCAAAGTCTCCCGGTTGCCGGCGTCACCGATGGCGTGGATGCCGATTTGGAACCCTGCCCGCATCATCTCCGCCGCCAACTCGCGATCGAAACCGTAGTCGGCCCCACTGACACCGCGGTGGCCCGGCCGGTCGGTGTAGTCGTCGAGGAGCCTGGCACCGCGCGATCCGAGGGCGGCGTCGTAGTACGCCTTGACCGAGCGGACCGTTAGCCTACGCCCATCCACACTCGGACCGCGCTCGATCCAGCGGCGGCAGAGGGCCTCGTCGCGCAGACTGATCATGGCGTAGACGCGGATCGGCAGCCGGTTTTCCGCCTCGAGCTCCTCGAAGGCACGCATGACCTGGGTATCGGCGCCGGCCTGATGGACCGCCACGTAACCGTCCCGCGCCAAGGTCTGGAGACCCGCAAGAACGAATTCCTTCATCTGCTCGTCGGTGGTTTCGGGGATGGCGGCGGTCAATAGGGAGGTGGCGCGATCGATGAGCACTCCGGTCGGGTTGCCGGATTGGTCGCGCAGAATCCTGCCGCCCTCGGGATCGGGCGTGTCGCGATCGATTCCCGCCTTGGCGAGCGCCAGACCGTTGGCCCAGACGGCAAAACCGTGGAGGCTCCTCAGTAAGACAGGGTTGTCGGGGAAGCGCTCGCTCAACTGTGACTGCGTCGGATAGCGATTGGCCCACGCACCCTCGTCCCACCCCCAGCCGATGATCCACTCCCCGGGCGCGGCGTCGGCCGCGTGGTCGGCGACCCGGTCGATGGCCTCCTCCTCGGTCTGCACACCCACCAGGTCCACCTGGACCTTCTTCCGACCCAGTTCCTGGACGTGGGCGTGGGAATCGACCAGCCCGGGCACGACCACGGCGCCGCCCACATCGATTACGCGGGTCGTACCGCCGATGTGCGACTGGGCCTCGGCAGTGCTACCGACGAAGACGATGCGTCCGTCGGTCACGGCCACTGCCTCGGCATCGGGGGTCCAGCCGGTAGCATCGCGCGGTGCATCGCCGGCGACGGTGCCCTCCACGGAGGGCTCCCCCCAGGTAAGGGTGTAAACCGAGCCGTTGAGCAGCACCAGATCGGCACCGGGCGAGGGGTCGTTGCCGCATCCGGCGGAAACTGCGAACCAGAAAAGCAATCCAGCAAGAAGATGCGCGGCAGAAAGACGGTTCATGCGGACCTCCACGGTACCAGCTTGTATTCGACCCGGGGCCCGAAGGTCATTGCTGTTTCTGAGCCGGCGGAGCCGGGGTGCGGATCACTTCTTGGTACGGCGGGCCATCACCAGGGTGCGATCGTCGGCATATTTGCCGAATGCGAGGCGGCCTGTCACCAAGAGATCTCGATCGAGTCTAGCGCCCGCATGAACCGGGATTTCATCAGATCCCAGTTCGGCGGCTCGTAGTCATTGTGCACCCTCATGGTGACACGGCGGGCCGCGCTCGAGCGGGGCCGCGGAAAACGGCGTTCAGGAAGAGTACGTTCAATCCGTCCATGGAGGCTCGAAAGTTGGGATCCACGGTGAAGCCCACGACCAGTCCCCGGCCATGCTTCTGCACCATGACCAGTGGTTTGTAGGCCAACTGTTTGCGGTTTTCTTCCCACAGGTAGCCGCTGGCGAGCAACTCATCCGGTGCCAGCAGGATGGCCGCGTTCACCCCTTTGTCGAGGGGGATCGGGGAGTAGATGCTGCTACCGCGAAACAACGCGTTGACGGGACCTTCCAATCCTGCCGTCAGCCAGTGATCCCGATCGAGGCTGGCCTTGACCAGGACGCCCGGAACGCTGTCCGGCAGCTCGGATTGCGGTCGGATGGCTTCCAGGTAATCCTCTTCGGTAGCCAGAATCCGGCTGCCGGCCTCCTCGGCTGTTGCCTTCTCCTCGCCCTTCTGCGCGGGTTGTTCTGCTGCGGCTTTGTCTTCTCGGGAGACGGTCAGCAGGCCCACCTTGTCATCGGCCAGAAACTCGAGGGCGAGGCCCAGCCCGATGACAGTTCCACCGGCGCGAACCCACCCCTCGAGCCGCTCGATGGCATTATCGTCAAAGAACGGAGCGTAGTCTCCCTCCGGCAGAATGAGGACGTCGAACAGACCAATTTCAGCGCCGGTCAATTGACGAGTGCGGATAGGAGTCACCGGGTAACCGAACTGCCGCTCCATGACATAGCGGGTTCCACCGGCAGAGGTGGAGACCGTGGGGCGGTCCCAAGCCAGTGCCACTCGTGGCCGACGAACGTGCAGTACATTTTGGCTACCTAGGTCGACACCTTCCTCCGCCCATCCGGTATCCGTAGCGAAGACATCGGCGCCAGTCCGGGAAACTAGGCGCTCGAGCCGTTGATGGAGATCGGCCGGGTTTCCATCCACTTTGATGATGAGCGATCCGGATGGATACTTGTTGCCACCCACGGTGAAGCCCTTGTCCGAGCTGTAAATCCGCAGACCTTCTTGCAGAGCGGCTGCCAGAAAGCGGCCGGAGGCCGCGGTACCCCAGGGAACGAGGTAAGCGAGGCTGGCGTCTTGCCCGCGCAATGTTCCGGGTAGGATCCGTGTGGACTCGGCGGCTTCGAAGTCTCCTGTTGCCGGTTCACCGCAAGCGACGCACCCGACGTTATACATGAGCGGAAGCGACCAGGCGGTCACGTCATAGATCTCATCCCGCAGCCTCTTGCGTCGCCGGCGCTCCTGCTCCTCGAGGAACTCCGCGGCCATGGAAACCTCCGGGTCGAGAATCGTCCGGATGAGCCGCTTGGCCGGCTGGGCTAGCGAGATCGCATAGCTTCCAGGTGGATAGTCCTTGCCACAAGCACGGAGTGTCGAAGTGGCACGGCGTACTTCGATGCCATGCTCGACGAGAAGCCCCGCCAGCTTGGCCACGGTTGATGTGTCCCCGAGGTTGGGGAGAATGTACTCGCGGATCCCTTCAGTCCGGCCTTCTTCGATGGCGGTTTGGCGATACTCGTAGAAGTCGGTCAGCAGCTTCGTCCGGTGGCGGGCCGTGATCTCGGCGGTCGAGACTGAAGAGACGAAGTGGTGCCGGACGGTGTCGCGGAACTGGAGATCGGTGCCATCGGTCCGCCGCCACACGAGGCCTCGGGACGAGGCTTGCTCATAGGTCATCCCCAAGCTGCCGTGAAACAACGGCCAACTCTCGCCGTACCCGGGATAGAAGACGTCGAACACTTCGCCGGTGAAATAGACAAAGCCGAATCTGTCGAACCACTTGGCGTTGTTCTTGCCGAATGTCTCCAAGTTGGCGTGCTGCTCGGCGGTTATGTGAGGGTTGTAGGGAACCGCCCCCGGGGCGAAGTAGTAGGTCGAGTTGGGGCCCATTTCGTGTAGATCCACGAACACCAGCGGGAACCACTCCTGGAGCGCTTTGACACGGCCTCGGGTCTCCGGTTGGGTAAGCGTCAGCCAGTCCCGGTTGAGGTCGAAGTAGTAGTGGTTAGTCCTTCCCCCTGGCCAGGGCTCGTTGTGTTCGGCGGCCAGAGGGTGAGAATCGGGCTCCAGACCGCGGGCGATACGAAAGTTGTGGACGAACCGATCCCGACCGTCCGGGTTTTGTGTGGGGTCGATAATGACCAGGGAGTTGGCCAGTATCGAGTCGACCACCTCGTCGCCTCTAGCGGCGAGAAGGTGATAAGCGGTGAAAAGGCCGGCGTTGGGTGAAGATATCTCGTTGCCGTGAACTCCGTAGGCCAACCAGGTGGTGGCGGGAACCGAGTCGATGATCTGGCGTGCCTCGGCTTCAGCCGTGGTTCTGGGGTCGGCCAGCTTTTGCATGGCCTTCTTGATCTCGTCCAATCGCCCGAGATTCCGTTCGGATCCGACGACCGCGTAAACGAGCTTGCGCCCTTCCCAACTCGTCGCATACTCGAAAACCCGGATTCGTTTCGGTTGAGCATCGCCGACGGCATCCAGGTAGGCCATCATCTCGGCGTGGGAGTAGATCCTCTCCCCGGGCCCGTGACCGAGAACCTCATCAAAGGTCGGTACGGATGGGTCGTAATGGGTACCTGGCCAGAATTCGTAGTCTTGTTGCCCAGTAGCCGGATGGGCTACCAGCAGAGATGAGAAGAATAGGAGGAAGAGAGGTATGGAGTGGAGCAAGCAACAAAGAAGTCGATGAGGGATTCGGATAGGCATAGCTACAGATTGAGCCTCCCATGAATGGTGCGGTAGGCGACCTCGACTAGGGCCCTAGAATTGCGCACTCCTATTGAGATGCGGCGACATGCATCCCATGATCACACCCGAATACGTAATGGCAGATGGGGATGACATCGTGGAACATGCAGGATGCAGCCAATGTGACAATGATGAGGACGAGCACCGTGATGATCAGTTTGTGGTGTTTTTCGACTGTTGCGGAAATTGCGGCCATGGCTCGATCTCCAAATGAGTTTCAGTTCCGCCACTTTTCTCCGTCTGGCTCGACCGAGAGATCAGTGGCTTCGGACCCACGCCTTTGGGCCGGGTTACTTTCTGTGGCAGCTCTACCTATATACGCCGTGATCATGATGCGCACCACCCAAATGGGTGGGTTGGATTGGATCGTTTGGCTGGATGCGCCCCGAAGTCGAGCGGCAGACCGTCCCAAAGGGATCCAGATCGAGTTCATCGCCCGGATGAACTGGAACTTCTCAAGGCCCAGCTCGGCGGCTCGCGGTCGCCACAACGGGCGGCTGGCGCTCAGAAACTGTAGATCGCCGATATCGAGGCGGTGTCGACCAGATCCGATATGTCGATGCCAAAGTCTATCTGGAATCGCTCGAAAGCCAATCCGATTCCGCCGGTGTAGTGCATCTCGTCGCTGCCGGGCGGGCGCAGCGCGTGGATGAGGGGAGGGCTGCCGGCCGGGGCGCGGAGCTGGTGATCGGGGTCGAGCCAGGCGCCGAGTCGGATGGCCACCACCGGGCTGGCACCCAGAAAGGCGTATTCACCCCCCACGTGGTACTCGTTGCCATCGTCCAGCACCGGGGGTGCTGGAAAAGCCGCGGGGTCTAAACTGTCGACGAGTGTCGCGTATTCGACCCGGTCCCACTCGAAGGCCAGGGTGAGGCGTCCCGAAGTCGAGCGGTAGGCGAAGCCGAGACCGTAAACGGCCGGGGCGCTGATGGGAGACTCGGCGGACCCCAAGTCCACACCCGGACCCCAGACGTGTCCGGGGCCGCTGATCGACCACGCTGCGAGCTGGAAATCGGGTCCTGAGCGGTAGAAGCCCCCCAACCGCCACTGCTCGGCAAAGCTCCACAAAAACCCGGCACTCCAAGTCCAGTCGGAGCCTTCGATCGACAAACTGGCGACGGTGTCCAGATCTTCTTCGAGATACGGGTTGTGACCGAAGGTGGTAGGCGGCCGGTACTTGTCCGAGCGGGAAAACAGATCGCTCCGGATGTGCGAGATTCCAATCCCGAGGCTGAAATTCTCGGTCACTCGATAGGCAGCGCTAGCGGCGTGGGTCACGAGCTCGAAGTCGACGCCGGAGCGCTGATCGGGAAATCTCTCGGCGGCTCCGGGGCCGCCCTCCGGCACACCGCGGATAAAGCCCTGGGTCTCGCTGAAGAACTCGAAGTTTGCCAGCTGATGACGATAGGCGGCGAACGAGAACCTCTTCCAGGGATAGACAAAGGAGAGGAAGGAGAGACCGGTGAGGTCCTGCGAGGACTCCTCGATCCGCAGCCCGGCAGTGGTGTCGACACCGATGCCGGTCGGCTCACCAAAGAGCCTGCCGCCTTCGGTGTAGGGTGTGGAGTAGCTCCAGTAGCGGCCCTCGATCGAGACCTCGGGTCGGGCCAGCTGCACCAGACCCGCGGGGTTGGCAAATGCAGCGGTGGCATCGTCGGCGAGGGCTACAAAGGCGCCGCCAAAACCCATGCTGCGGGCGCCCGGGTTCGAAAAGCTGAACTCCAGGGCCAGCACGGTCTCCTGAGCGAAAGCGCCTCCGGCGATGAGGAGCGCCGGCAGAGACAGCAGGAGAGCTTGCCGCACCCGCGGTACCCGTCTGTCATTCGAGCTGGTTGATGGCACGAGACTCCCTCCCGTCTTTGCCACCTACAAAGATCGGCGCTGATCTTCAATTGGTACCCTCGATCTGCCCGGCTCACAATATGTGCCCGGGTAGGTGAGCAGGCCACCCGGAGGGGTGGGACAGTCGATTGGGCCTGATGGTTATTGACGGATCTGAGCCGGGCGACCCGGTGGGAGGGTCACTTCTTGGTGCGACGAGCCATGACCAGGGTGCGGTCGTCGGCGTAGGGGATCCCTTGTGCAAAGCCGTCGAGGTCGGCGTCGATCTCACCTGCGAGATCGTCGAGGGATTTTTCCCGATGCTCGACACAGACCGCTGACAAGCGTTCCAGACCGTACTCCTCGTCCTCGGGGTTTTCGGCCTCGGTGATCCCGTCGGTGTAGAGGACCAGGATGTCGCCGAGACCGAGCTTCGTTTGGCCTTCGGTGTAGTTTCCGTCCTCCATGAGACCGATGGGCAAGCCCGTGGGTCCGAGCTCTTCCACCTTGCCGTCGGCATGGACGATCAGCGCCGGATTGTGACCGGCGTTGGTGTAGGTGAGCTTGCCGGTCTTGGGCTCGAGCACGGCCAGAAACGAGGTCGCGTACTTGGCGGGCGGGGTGCGGGCAAAGAGACGCCGGCAGACCTTGCTGCAGATCTCCTCGGCCGGTTGCCCGACCTCGATCGGTCCCGCCATCAGCGCTTCGAGCGAGGCGGTCAACAGCGAGGCCGCGATCCCTTTGCCGGAGACATCGGCGATGATGAACAAACACTCCGCCCCGTCATTCCGGTCCACGACGCGATAGTAGTCACCGGAGACACCCCGCGAAGGGATGTTGCCACCCCGGATCTCGTAGCCATCGACCTCCGGCAGCTCACTGGGCAGCAGCGTCACCTGAATCTGCCGCGCCAGCTTGAGCTCCTCTTCCATACGTCGTCGCTCGGCGGCCTCGACCGCCAGCGCGACGTTGCGAATCCGCATTGCCGCAACCGAGGCCAGGGAGACGAGCAACTCCATGTCCTCCTCGTTGAACTGACGCTTGTGGACGCGGGAGTTCAAGACGATCATCCCCAGCGCTCCTTCGGCATCCAGCAGCGGTGCGGCGACCAGACTGCGGACACCCGAGCTCAAGATGCTCTCGGCGGCGGCAAAGCGCTCGTCGGTCTCGACATCCAGCACCAACGCTGCCAAGCCCTTCTCGGCCACCTCGTTCACCAGGGTCTCCGAGTAGAGATAGTCGCTCTCGATACCGGCCACCGAGCGTGCCGCGGCCCGGTCGTAGCCGCCGTCTTCATCCTTTTTGAGGAAGATCGCCCCCTCTTCGGGCTCCAGATGCTCGAAGGCACGGACCAGGATCATCTGCAGCAGCTCGCTCAGGTCGATCGACCGGGCCAGCGCCCGGTGGACGTCGTTGAGCATCTTCAGCCGCTCGGTCTGACGGCGGACCTCCTCAGGGGCCTGCAGTCCGGCGGTGGCCGAGGTGGTCTGGCTCTCGATCAGCTCGCTGGCCTTGCGAAAGACCGTGTGGGTTCCGAGATCCGAGCTGGCGGTGGTGCTCTTGGTCTTGCCATCCTCGGTCAGGATGGAGATGACACTGCCGGAGAGCCGCAGCTCGTCCCCCGGCTGCAAACGGGTCGGCTCTTGGATCGCCGTGCCGTTGACCAGGGTGCCGTTGCGTGACCCCAGGTCCTCTGCGAACCAGAGCTCGCCCTCGCTGAACAGACGGGCGTGACGCCGGGAGAGGAAGCGGTCGGCCAGGGCGAGGTCGGCCGACGAAGAGCGGCCGATGACGACGGACTCCCCCTCGAGCTGGTGCTCGAACGGATCACCGTGGGCTGGCACGATCCTGAGGCGGAACATTCCGCCCAAGTCTACAAGACCGGAGGTCCAGCCGTCGATCGAGGGGCTAGGAGAATAGCCTGAAAAACAGGGCAAAGACCTTCTTTGCCGTCGGCGTGAGCTTGCCTCGCCGCCAGGTGTCGGCAGCCTTCTTTATCACTTCGGCCTGGGTGGGGTAGGCATGGATGACACCCGAGATGGCGTTGAGCCCGACACCGGCGGTCACCGCCAGGCTGAGCTCCCCCAGGATGTCCCCGGCGTGCTCGGCCACCAGGGTGGCGCCCAGGATGCGGTCCTTGCCCTTTTGGATATAGAGACGAAGAAAGCCCTCGTCGGCGCCGTCGAGAACCGCGCGGTCGACATCGGCCAGCGGAATGGTGAGCTTGTCCACCTCGAAACCCTTCTCGCGGGCGTCCTTCTCGTACATCCCGACATGGGCGATCTCGGGGCTGGTGTAGGTGCACCAGGGGACCACCAGATCGCTCGCCTTGGCACGGAAGAAGAAGAGCGAGTTCTGGATGGCGATGCGGGCCAGGGCGTCGGCGGTGTGGGTGAATTTGTAGGCCGAAGCCACATCCCCGACGGCGAATATCTTCTTGTTGCTCGTCTGCAACCGGTCGTTGACTATCACACCCTGCTGGTTGAACTCGACACCCGCCGCCTCCAGACCGATGCCGTCGGCATTGGGGGTCCGCCCCACGGCCACCAGCAGCTCGTCGACCGTGGTTTCGAGGGTCTCACCCTCCTTTTCGAAATGGATGACCTTGCCCGCCGGTGTGTTGTCCACCCGTAGCACCTCGACCCCCAACTCGAGGTCGATACCGTCGCGGAGCATCGACTGCTGGACGATCTGAGCCGCGTCGGCGTCCTCTCTCACCAGTACGTGAGGAGCCATGTCGAAGAGTGTGACCCGGCTGCCAAAGCGGGCAAAGCTCTGTGAGAGCTCGCAACCGATGGGACCGGCGCCGATGACGCCCAGTCGGGTCGGCAGCTCGGTCAGGTTGAAGATGGTCTCGTTGGTGAGATAGCAGCCCTCGTCGCAGCCCGGGATGGGCGGGATGAACGGCCGGGCGCCGGTGGCGATGATCGCACGGCGGAAGCGGAGTCGCCGGCTATCGACCTCGACGGCGTCCGAGGCCACAAAACGACCCTCGCCGATAAAGACGTCGATTCCGAGATCGCTGAAGCGCTGAGCGCTATCGTGACGGCTGATCTCGGCCCTCAGTCGCCGCATCCGTTCCATGACGGCGTAGAAGTCCCCCTCGCCGGCCACTTCAGGCCCGCTGAAGTCCTCGGCGACCCGCCGGGCCCCGTGCCAGGCCCGAGCCGGTCGGATGATCGCTTTGGAGGGGACACACCCGTAGTTGAGACAGTCTCCGCCCATCAGACGACGCTCGACCAGGGCGACTCTGGCACCGAGGCCGGCGGCTCCGGCGGCCGAGACCAGACCGGCGGTCCCGGCGCCGACGACGACCAGGTGATAGCGCTCGGCGGGCTCGGGGTTGACCCAGTCGCTCGGGTGCACCTGTTGCAGCAGGGCCTGATTGTGGATGCACCAGGTCGGCTCCACAAAGGCTTCGGGTTCGGTGTCGCGGGTCCGAGTCGGTTTTGGGTCAGCCATCTTCGACCTCCTGGGCGAGAGCGCGCCGGGCGATCCGGGTGACGAAGGTCGTCACCAACAGGGTGGCCACCAGTCCTACCCCCAGCACCACCCAATAGCCCGCGCCCCGCTCCACCTCGGCGCCACCGGCCACCGCCGCCAAGCTGCCGATGGCCTTGCCATAGTAGACGTAGAGAAAGGTACCGGGAATCATCCCGATGGCCGCGGTCACGTAGTCACGCAGACTCACCCGGGTCAGACCAAGGGCATAGTTGAGCAGGTTGTACGGAAAGACCGGGGAGAGCCGTAGAAGGAAGACGATCTTGAGACCCTCCTTGGCCACCGCGCGATCGATGACCGCAAACCTGGGCCTGTTCTCCAACCGGTGCTCGACGGCTCCCCGAGCAAGATAGCGGGCGATGAGAAAGGCGAGCGTCGAGCCCAGGGTGGCGCCGAAAAAGACATAGAGCGTTCCCCTGGCGAGCCCGAAAATCGCACCGGCCGCCAACGTCATCAGCGAGCCCGGGATAAAACCGACGGTGGCTGCCGCATAGCCCAGGATGAAGACCAGGGGTCCCCAAAACCCCAGAGTATCGACCCAGGCGGCAAATTGTGGGATATAGGCGCCCAGCTGACGGCCGAGGAATAGCAACAGGGCCAGTCCGACCATCCCGAGGGTGACCTTTCCAACCAGTGACCAACGGGAATGGACCGCCGGCGGGCTGGGAGTAGTGGCGGTCTGGGCGTCGAGCTCGGTCATGGCGTGGTGCTCCTCGTCACCGCTCATGCGGTGCATCCGTTGCTCGATGACCTACGGCTGATTGAGTCTATCGGTTCTGTAAGAGGGCCGGTCGGGCCTCAGGCAGCCACCCAGAGCGCGGCGGCAAGGAGCACACCGGTGACACCCAAGAACATGCCGCCGATGGCCGCCAGGTTTCCCCAGATCGTGCCCTCCTTGGAGGTCTTGCCCAGCAGCAACAGACAACCGACACAGACGGCGAGCCCCGTGGTGACAAAGAGCGAGGTCTGGGTGCTGCTGAGAGCCGATCCTGGTCCCGTGCTCTTAGCCGCCAGCAGGTTGGCGACCATGGCCGCGCCGCCGACGGCGAGTGTGGTGACAGCCGCCAGGTCCCACATTTTCGGCTTTGGGAAATCCTCCTTCAGGGATGGCAATCTCACGACTTCTCCTTGCGAATTCTGGCCGCATCGTAGCACACGCTTCGGTGCCGCCGAGACCGGCGGCGGGGCCGGGGGGGTAAGTTCCATGGATTCTTGTATTTGCGAACTGTCGACATTTTTTTGCTCATTTTGCAGGAAATCGCTTGCCTTTTCGGAGATAGTCGGATAGTTTTTGGCATCCTGATACCCAAAAGGAGGGCAACGTGACCACCAGAGCCGAGATTCTCAAAGCCGTAGCCAAGGAGAAAGTCCGCTTTCTGCGGCTTCAGTTCACCGACATCATGGGCGTGCTGAAAAACGTCGAGGTTCCTCGCAGCCAGTTCGGCAAGGCACTCGACGGCCAGATCATGTTCGATGGGTCGTCGATCGAGGGCTTTGTCCGCATCGAGGAGTCGGACATGCTCCTGGTGCCCGATCTGTCGACCTTTCGGGTGAACCCCTGGGTCGGCCCCGACGGCACACGCGTTGCCCGCCTGATCTGCGACATCTATCGCCCGGACGGCAAGCCCTTCGAGGGCTGTCCCCGTCTGGCACTCGGACGTCAGATCGACAAGGCCAAGAAGATGGGTTACTCCATGGTGGCCGGGCCCGAGGCCGAGTTCTTTCTCTTCCAGAAGGACGACAATGGAAGGACCCTGGTGGAGACTCACGACGTGGGTGGGTATTTCGATCTCACACCGGTCGACAAAGGGGAGGAGTGCCGCCGCGACATCGTCGGGGTGCTCGAGTCGATGGGTTTCGAGGTCGAGGCGGCCCACCACGAGGTGGCCCCCGGCCAGCACGAGATCGACTTCAAGTATGCCGAGGCGATGGAGTGCGCCGACAATGTGGCCACCTTCCGCTTTGTGGTCAAGAAGGTGGCGCTCGACCACGGTCTCCACGCCACTTTCATGCCCAAGCCGATCTTTGGTGTGAACGGCTCGGGGATGCACACCCACCAGAGTCTTCTCACCCGGCAGAAGAAGAACGCCTTCTACGCCCCCAAGGGCGAGTGGCAGTTGTCCAAGGTGGCCCTGGGCTATATCTCTGGGCTGCTCAATCACGCCAAGGGCTTTGTCGCCGTCACCAATCCGTTGGTCAACTCCTACAAAAGGCTGGTGCCGGGGTACGAAGCGCCGACCAATATCGCCTGGTCGGAGAAGAATCGCAGCCCGCTGGTACGGGTGCCCGCCAAACGGGGCATGTCCACGCGCTGTGAGGTGCGGATCCCCGACCCCGCGGCCAACCCCTATCTGGCGCTGGCCACCATGTTGGCGGCCGGTCTCGACGGTGTCGAGCAGAAACTCCACCCGGGAGCACCGGTCAACAAGAACATATTTGCCATGAGCCAACGGGAGAAACGCCGCCTCAAGATCGGCGCCCTCCCCGGCGATCTCTCAGACGCCCTCGATCACCTGGAAAAGGACAAGGTCGTCATCGACGCCCTGGGCGAGCACATCCTCGAGCACTTCGTGCGCGCCAAGCGACAGGAGTGGCACGAGTACATCTCGGTGGTCCACCCCTGGGAGCAGGATCAGTACCTCCACGAGTATTGAGGACGAAGCGGCCGGCCTCCGTGCCGGCCGGGGAGCCTACGGCTGGTGCTCCGGCCGCAGCAGATCGAACAGGGTCTTGACCGGTGTAAATGTCTCCGCCGGCACCTCGATGAACGCGGTATTCCAACCCGCCATCGAGCCGTTCCAGAGACCGGGCTTTTCGAGGGAGTTGAGCGGCCGGCCGTCGTAGGTCTTGTGGCTGATAAACGCCGTCGTCGGATCCACAAAACGGTCGAGGTCGAAAGGCCGTCCATTTCGATCCCGTAGGGCACAGACCAGGTCGGTCGGGTTGAAGTGGGTGGAGGAGGTCCAGATCTCCTGCTGTCCGGGGTCCGAGTGGTCGACCTGGGCCGACTCCACGATCTGACCCGAGAAACCGCCGTCGGTCTCCCGCACCCAAAAGGGACCACCCCCCGGCTCACCGGCCTGGATGACCACCCCGCACACCCGGATGGGGCGGTCGAGTCGGTCGAGGGCCCAGCGACGGCGGCTGTCGTGATCGGCTGACACGAGGGATGGGGGTGGGACCACGGTGAGCTCCTTGGTGACGAGATCCAGCGCGTCGTCGACCACCCCCGGGTTGTTCGGTGAGGTCTCCAGCAGCTCGAGAAGTTGAAAGGCTCTCCCCTGCAGTTCGACCAGATGCCCGGCCAGAAGTCGTTTCCAGGCGGCAGAGGTCTGGTGACAGCGCTCGGGGGCGATGTTGTCGACGTTCTTGATGAAGACGATGTCTCCTCCGAGAGCACCAAGATTGTGGATGAGGGAACCATGGCCGCCCGGACGAAAGAGAAGCGAGCCGTCGTCGAGGCGAAAAGGCGCGTTGTCCGATCCGACGGCGATGGTGTCGGTGGAGTCGCTCTGAGTCGAGAAGCTCACCTCGAACGCCACCCCAAGCGAATCCTCGAGCGGTTTCTCGAGGCGGTGGAGAAAGGAGGTGAAGAGATCGGTATGTCCGGGGGTGACGGTCAGATGGAGCCGGCAGGTACCCCCGGGAGTCGCCAGGTAGTGGGACGATTCGATCAAATGCTCCTCGAAGGGTGTGCGGGCACCCCCCGCATAGGAATGAAAGTCGAGCAACGCCTTGGGTGTGTCGAGGTAGCCCAACCCGCCGGGCTCGAGCAGGAGATCGAGCACGGTCTCGACCGACCCCGAACGGATGAGCTCCTCCAGGTCGACATTGTTCTGTGCGGCTTTGTCCTGCAAACGAGGAAAAAAGGCAAAGCTCGCAAGCTGGTCGAGAAAGCGGTTTCGCGCCTCGACTCCGTCATCCGTCTGTTCCTGCAGATCCCGAAACATGCGGGTGGCCGCACCGGAGGCGGGGATAAACCTGACCAGCCGGTTGCCCTCAGCGGCGGCCGTCCAGGCCACATCGAGCGACTCGTGAGCCGCCGGTTCCAAGCGGCGGATGCCGTCGTCGAGCCGGCAGGGCCGCTCGAGGGGAGGGGTGGGTGGCGGCGAGGAGAAAAACCGAAGCTGCCGCTCGACCTCCTCGGCGGCGATACCCTGCCGCGAGATCTGCTCCAGGTCAGCCGGGGTAAGCAAGGGAGGCCAGCTACTCTCCAAGCAGACCCTTCTTGAAGGCCTCTCCCGGGGGGTTGGCCCCGATCCAACAGGAGTAGAGGGCATCGGCAAAGGGTTTACCCTCGATCGTCCCCTTGCTCTGGCCCTTGACCGACGATTCGGTGCCCTGGCCCGGCACATAGGTGAACACCATCTTGTCGCCCTTACCCATGTCGTCCATATAGCCGCAGAGGCGCTTGAAGTCGGCCTTGATCTGGTCCGAGGCGTTGGCCACATTGCCCTCGAGACAGTCGTCCCAGGCACCGCACATCTTCTCCCCGCTGACCCCGAACTTGAAGTCCATCACCAGCTGCCGCGGGGTGTCGGCGTCGAGGATCTTCCCGGCATCGCTCTGTTTTGTGGGCAGATAGAGGCCGGCGACATAGACCTTGACGATGGCCTTCTTGCGCAGCCCCATGCCGTTGAGGGCGAGCTCTTGATCTCCAACCTGGGTGGTGTCCGGCATGGTGACCCCGGCCAGCTCGCCGGCCTGAGCACCTACGGCGATCGCCAAGATGATGAGTAGAGCAGATAGGGTTCGCATCTCATCCCTCCTGTAATCGTTGGTGTGTCCTGTCGATCGCAGTCTACCGGTTCGGGATCGATGGGCAAAACAGGGCGCCCGCTGCTAACCTGAACGAGCCCTATGCCAACCGAAGATGCGGAGCTGGTCACTCGAGCCTTGGCAGGCTCGGAGCCTGCGTTTCGCGATCTCGTCGTCCGCTACCAGAGGCCGGTGCACGGTCTCATCATGCGGATGGTCCGGGACCGGGGGCTGGCGGAGGATCTGTCGCAGGAGGTCTTTATCAAGGCCTATCGAGCCCTCGGCACCTTCGACCCCAAACGCAAGTTTTCCAGCTGGCTGTTCAAGATCGCGCACAACACGGCCATCGATCAGCTGCGGCGGCGACAGGTCGAGACCGTGCCGCTGGAGAGCCCGGACGAGGAGAAGACAGACCTGCTGGCCCTGCTCCCCGACCCCGAAGGGGAGAGTCCGGACACCCGGCTGAAACGCCGCTCCCTGGCCGAGGCCCTCTCGGGAGCCGTCGGGCAGCTGCGGGTGGAGTATCGCGAGGTCGTCGTGCTGCGCTTCCAGCAGGGGCTGGCCTACGAGGAAATCGCTGAAATCACGGGACTTCCGCTTGGTACGGTCAAGACCCATCTGCATCGCGCACGCAAGGCCATGGTGCGTACCCTGACCGCTGAAGGGTGGGGTCTGGAGGGTCTCGAATGAGCCG
>CALILB010000009.1 GCA_938016625.1 uncultured bacterium
CTACCCCGCCGCCTGGGTACGCGAGCGCAAGTTCTGGCCACCTGTCGGCCGCATAGACAACGTCTGGGGCGACCGCCACTTGATCTGCACCTGCGACCCGGTGGAGAGCTATCTGCTCGAGCCGATGCTCGCCGAAGCCGAGAAGTAGGAGCAGCGCTTCGGTTCGGGTCTGGAACCGGAATCACACGCGGCACTGAGGGCAGCCGACCGGTTCTTCCGGTCGACCGGTGAGGTTCATCCGTTCGAGCCTAGCTACCCGCTCGGGTCCGCAATCCCGGCAGGCCGCCAAGCCCTCGACATCCCACAGGTCGGCCAGGACCACGCCCCGCTCCAGCGCCAGCGACCGCTCCAGGGCCTCTTCCAACTGAGCCAATATGGGTGGCACAAAATCACCCTCCCGCTGCAGGCGATCCAGCTCACCGTTGCCGGCGCGCACCGGTATCAGGGTCACCACCTCCGCACCGTGATCGAGCGCATACTCGACCGAACGCACCGCCCACTCGACCGTCTCGGCGGCCGGTACAAAAGGGGCGCCCACGAGCACGAATGCGCGCACACCGACGCCGCCGCGTCGCAATAGATCTGCTGCGCGGTCGAAGTCTGCGAGATTCATTCTTTTGTTCAGCCGCGGCAGGGCTCGGGGGTGGATCGTCTCCAACCCCATGGCCACCTCGAGTCGATCCTCGAGGAGGGAGTTGAACTCGAGTGCCGCCGGGCCGACAAAAAGAGGGTGGGACTCGACCGTCACCCGATCAAAGGGAGCCAGACGCTCGGCGATGGCCGGACCGTCGGCAACCGGCACCGCCCGCGGATCGAAGAAGTTGCTGGCGTTGTAGAGCTTTATTCCCGCTCCGGGGGGTACCGAGCCGACCCGCCGTAGAGCTACGTCGAGTTGCGCCGGGATGGCCCCCGCCGGAGTAGGTCCATCCAGGGTCTGGCGCCACAGATCACAGAAGACACAGGTAAAGGGGCATTCGCGCCCGGCGAGAAATACGGTAATCGAAGGCTGGACACCCCGCTCTGCGGTCCGCTCTTCTTCGACCAGGACATCGATCGGTGTCCAGGTGTCGACTGAATGCTTTGTCGGCCGCAGGTCACGAATCCGCCGATCGGCGGAGGTGGACTTCACCTGCTATGGGCTGCCAGCAGATGACTGCGGTAGGCCTCCTGCGCGGCGGAGAAGAAGCTCTGGAAGGCCGCGGCCGAAGTGGCACCCTGCTGGAAGCGGAGCTTGGGAAAGATCGGTAGCTCGAGGTCGGTATGGGCGCGGATACCCCGCCGCATGATCTCTCCCTTGAGCTCGTAGAGCCGGTCGATCGAGCCGCCGCTGAGCTCGTCGAAAGGGATGGCCGTCGCCAACGAGACAACCGACGGGCTGGTGTAGGGACTAAAGCCCGAGAAGCCGAGTTTGCGGAGTGGGGCGTGGGTGCGCACACAGCCACGACTCTGGCCACCGCTGTAGGTCAGCGAGTGCTTGACGCAATCGACTCCCCACCCCTCCTGATAGAGAAGCGGGTTGTTCACCACGCTGCGGATGGTGAGCTCGGCATTCTCTTCGATCGGATAGTCCTTGAGATTCTCGTCGCCGCCATCTCCGTCGACGATCAGACGCCACGCGGGGTACCGGCGGCGAATCTCACCCAGCAGAGCGAGGTTGACCGTCGCACACTCCACGTCGAGCGGCTTGTAGTCCTCGATCACCTCCACCGCGGCAAAGGGGTCGAGCCGGCTGGAGTCGACCTCCACCACCTCGCCGAGCATCTCCAATCCGGTCTGACGGAGAAACTCGCGTGCCTGCCCAGCATCGGATCCCTCGCCGTCCACGGCCAAAGTAAAGGCCTTGAGACGGGCCGGGCTCTCCCCCGTGCGGAGCAGGTGATGATAGAGACAGAGCAGGACCGCCCCACTGTCGACGCCGCCGGAAAAGAGAACCCCGATCGGATCCTTCTTGGGGACCGCCAGCAGCCAGGTCTCGATCTCTTTCAAGATCGCACCGACATAGCGTCGGCCGATGACATCCAGGTCGGGCGGCAGCGGCTCGTCGGGCACCTCCAGAAAACGGGTGTGACTCGGGTTGGGATCGGGGCACCCGATCAAACGCAAGCTGGTGACGTGATGGGCCGGAACCATACGGGTGTATGTGGGGTGAAACTGTTCTCCGTATCCCTCCTCATCGAGAAAATCGCGGATCTCGTCCATCCGCTCGGCCACCACCAGCAACGGACCCTGCTCCTCCTTGGCCAGAAAGAACCGCAGCGGTCGATCGAGGCTTCGCGCCATCCGCACCAGCTCTCCATCTCTCGCCACCAGGGCAAAGGACCCCTTGACCTCGAACAGGTCGTGGGTGTCGTCGCTCAGCAGGCTCTGCCGCGCCGCCTCGAGATCCATGTTCAACAGCTGTTGAGTCTTTGGGTCCGTCAGGTCGACAACTCGATTGATCGGGCGTTCCATCTCATCCTCCAAGCGGGCTTTCAACAAGCGTTGATTATAGCTGCCGGGCGCCCCCGTCCCCAGGCGGCAGACCATCATTTCGGCCAGGAGCTTGACAACACCCGGTTCTGGTATATTGAGCACCTACGCGAAGTGAGAAGAGGGGGGCAGGGCCTGACTTGATCAGGCCCTCATATCAACTTGTCAAAGGGAGGTGTTAAACCATGCGTAACAGACTCTTTATGTTCACTTTGATGGTGGCGGTCATGGCCATCGTCGTCCTGCCACTGGGTGGCTGCTCGAAGGCCGAAGAGGCATCCGAGGAGGCCGCCGATGCGGTCAGGGATGCGGCCGAGGCTACGGGCGAGGCCGTCGCCGAAGGCATCGAGGCCGCCGGTGAGATGGCTGGCGATGCGGGCGAGGCGATCGAGGAAGGCGTCGAAGTCGCCGGTGAGAAGGTGGAGGAAGGCATGGAAGCCGCCGGCGAGATGGTGGAGGAAGGTGCCGAAGCGGCCAAGGATATGGCCATGGAGGGTGTCGAGGCGACCGGCGAAGCGATGGAGAACGCGGGCGAAGCCATGCAGGAAATGGCCAAGGACGACGACAAGAAGGACGATCCCCCCGGCCGCTAGACGACAGTCCCTGCACCAACAATCATTCAACACGGCCGCCCGAGGAGATTCGGGCGGCCTTTTTTCTTGCCGCCGCAAAGAGATCTCGGCAGCGAATTTCTCGGTCACTTCCGATAGGCTTGCCCCCCATGAGTCGAAAACGGTGCGTCTTCATTGTTCACAGTGGCGGCACGATCGGGATGAAGCCCTCGGGCGAGGGGTGGATACCCGAGCCCGGCTTTTTGCAGGAGTTGATGTCGGCGAATCCCGTCTTCCAGGCGCCGGGGATGCCCGAATACGAGATCGGTGAACTGGATCCGCTGCTCGACTCGGCCACCATGGCTCCGGACGACTGGGCGCGGATCGCCCGCGCCATCGGCGAGCGCTATGACGACTTCGATGGTTTTGTCCTCCTCCATGGCACCGACACCATGGCCTATACCGCCTCGGCCCTCGCCTTCATGCTCGAAGGGCTGGACAAGACGGTGTTGGTGACCGGCTCCCAGGTTCCCCTTTGCAAGCCTCGCAACGACGCCCAGGACAATCTGGTGAGCTCCCTGCTGCTGGCCGCCGACCATCACATACCGGAGGTCGGGCTCTACTTCGGCAGTCGTCTCTTCCGGGGCTGTCGGGCCACCAAGGTCAACAGCAGCGGTTTTCACGCTTTCGACTCGCCCAACCTGCCACCACTGGC
>CALILB010000010.1 GCA_938016625.1 uncultured bacterium
CCCGGCGGAAGAAGCTCTCGCGAAAGGGATTCTCCGTGGTCTCCGGATCGGGGTCCCTTTTGTCCCAGAATTCCTCGATAAAGGCCATTGCTTCGCCCGGGCGAGTCGCCTGGCGTACCTCTTTCCACTCCTCGGGCAAGATCAGCCAGGAGACCGGCCCTTCCGCCCAACGCAACAACTCTCGACTGGACTCGGGGGAGGCGGTCGATCGACAGGCGCCGACCCAGAGCGATGCGACCAGCATTACCAAGGCCGGTACCTTGCCGGGACTGTAGCTCGCGATAGCCATTACTCACTGCCCGTGGAGAACTGGGCGGCGCCGTCGGTCGGGGAATCCGAGATGACCAGCCCGCAGGCTAGGGTCGCTTCTTCCACCGGACCGACGGGTCGAACTCCCATCGGTGGACGGGGAAGTAGACCCCCACACCCCCGTGGGGGGAGGTAACGGTAAAGCTCAGAATCCTCCGCCGATAGTCGTAAGGATACCCGTCGCGCGCGTGGACGGCCACATCCAGGAGGTATTCGCCGGGAGCGAGTCTCAAGGCCGGACAGGCCAGCCGAACCGTCGTAGCCCCCTCCAAACTCTCCGAGGTGAACCCCTCCAGGTGGGTATTGGTCCCCCAGCACTCGGTTCCCCGGGGAGTAAAGACACCGACACCAAAGACAAAGTCGGTCAGCGGCCGGCGGCAGCGCACATCCATCTCGAAAGCGATCGGGTCCCCGCTCTCCAGGTGGTAGCGCTCCTGCCCGCCGGCATCCAACATGCGGACGGCCTCTATCTCCGCTTCCCTTGTGCCCCAGCGTGCCGATCCCTCGACACCCTCCCCCGGCTCCGCCTCACCCTCCTGTAACCGTTCTTCCATGGCTTCGCGATGAAGTCGGCCCTCGTCTTCGGCCACCCCCTGACGATAGGCGTCCGCCACCCGACGCGGATCCCCCAGCAGGCGCTTGCTGCCACCCTCCAGCCAGAGCGCCTCGTCGGCATATTCCTCGATGAGATCCAGAGTGTGGCTCACCATCATCAGCGTTTTTCCGAGACCGAGGAACTCCCCTATCCGCCGGATGCAGCGATGCTGAAAGGCCTCGTCTCCCACGGCCAACACCTCGTCCACCAGCAGGACATCGGGGTCGGTATGGATGGCCACCGCGAATCCGAGCCGCACGTACATACCCGAGGAGTAGTTCTTGACCGGCTCTTCGATGAAGTCGGCAAGACCCGAGAACTCCACGATGTCGTCGTAGCGCCGATCGATCTCCTTGCGGCTCAATCCGAGAACCGCACCGTTGATGTAGATGTTCTCCCGCCCCGAGATCTCGGGGTGAAACCCGGCTCCGAGCTCGATGAGCGCCGCCACCCGGCCATCGACGACCACCCGCCCGGCGGTCGGCTTGATCATTCCCGCCACCGTCTTGAGCAGGGTCGACTTGCCCGATCCATTGCTGCCGATGACGCCAAAGGCCTTTCCCTTCTCCACCTCGAACGACACCTCCGACAGAGCGCGGATGGTCTCTTCTGTGCGCAAGCCCTTGGTCAAGCTGCCCTCGAGCAGCGCGCTCTTCAGTGTGCGCAGCTTGAATCCCGGCGCCGAGCGCCGGTAGAGCTTGGTGAGGCCCTCGACCTGGATGGCGCTCGTCACACTGCCTCCGCCAGGCTCTCGCTCAACCGGTCGAAGAGCCAGGTCCCCAGCCACCAGACGAGCGCCCCCCAACCGAGCATCTGCAGCCAGAGCTCCCAGGATGGGATAGCTCCGTGGAACAGCACGGCTTGATAAGACCGGGTAAACGGTGTGAAGGGATTCAACCACGCCACCACCCGGTGCAATGCCGGGATTTGAATCCACTCGAGGGGATAGATGATCGGTGTCAGATAGAACCAGAGGAGCACCAGGTTGTTGACGATGTCCCTGACGTCTTTGAAGTGGACGCTGAGGGCGGCGAAACCCATGGCGAAGCCGCCCACCACCGGCAGCTGCAGCACAATGATCGCCGGTAGCAGCAGCGCCGACCAACCCCCCACGTCGAAACCCGACAGCCGCCCCACGACCAGCGCTCCCGCCAGGATTGGCACCGCCAGTAGGAAGTGCACCAGGTTCGACAGCACCGGCACCAGCGGCAGAACCTGGGCCGGAAAGACGGCCTTGCGGATAAGACCCGCGTTGGCGGTCAATGACTGCGTACCTTCGAGAAGGGAACCCGAGACCCAGATCCAGGGAAACAGACCTGTCATCAGGAACAGGGCGTACGGCTCGGTTCCACCGATGCGCGGGCGAAAGACAAAACTGAAGACAAAGGTATAGACCGCTAGCAGCAGCAGCGGATTGACCAACGACCAGAAGTAGCCGAGAACCGAGCCCCGATAGCGGGCCTTGAGCTCCCGGCCCACCAGGGTGGCGAGGAGACCGCGGAAGCTCAGTATTTTTTGCGTCGCCTGCAGCATTCCTCAACCGGCCCTCATAAACTGGGCCACATCGATTCGCCGGCGCTTCGCGGAAGAATTAGTCGCCTGCCCTGGTTTGACGCTGCTCTTTTTCCAGGTCGCGGAGTCGCTCGAGCAGCTCCCGACGACGACGCTCCACCTCGGCCTCGTAGTCGACAAGAATTCCCTCGTTGACGACGTAGACCCGAGGGAATTTCTGGACGTCACCGCGTTCGTCGAACTGCACCGTACCCGTGGCGCCGCTGAAGTCTCGGATCGAGCGAATTCCCTTCCAGAGCTCGCTCGACGTCCGGCCGCCTATTCTTAGAGCCTCTGCCAGGACCATCACGGAGTCGTAACCGTGGGCAGCGTAGAGATCGGGCTCCAGGTCGTACTTTGCGCGATAGGCATCGATGAAGCTGCGGATCTTCGGGTCTTCGCTGTCGATATCGAACACGGCCTGGGTGAGAAAGACCCCTTCGGCCGGTCTTCCGACCTGCGCGATGATCTCCGGTGCCGCAAAGGCGGAGGTGGTGAAGATGGTGCCCTTGTAGCCCTGATCACGCAGATGTTTGATCATCTGCGCAAGATCCGCGGCATAGGCCGCGAGATAGACGGCGTCGGGCCCCAGGGTCATCACCCGCTCCACCAGCCCGGAAAGGTCGGAACCGAGGGAGGGAAACTCGATCAGATCCAGCACCTCGCCGCCATAGCGCTCGAACTCGGTCTTGAACACCTCCTGGATACCCTTGGCGTAGGCATCCTCTTTGGCCAGGATGACGACCCTTTCGGCCTTCAATTTCTGGGTGGCGAAGTTGCCCATCGTGGCCCCTTCGCGAGCATCGGAGGGAAACACC
>CALILB010000011.1 GCA_938016625.1 uncultured bacterium
TAAGCCGCGGGTCGGGGGTTCGAATCCCTCCTGGCAGGCCAAGTTCTCTGAATTCCGAATCTGTGGTGAGCGTAGCTCAATAGGTAGAGCTCCTGACTGTGGCTCAGGTGGTTGTGGGTTCGAGCCCCATCGCTCACCCCACTCGATGTTCGTTGTTTGGCGCCCTTAGCTCAGCTGGATAGAGCGACAGCCTCCGGAGCTGTAGGTCAGAGGTTCGAATCCTCTAGGGCGCACCATTCCCCTCACCCTCCAGCCGGACGGTCGAAGCGGCCGGCCTCCGTGCCGGCCGACTACCAGCCGGAGGTGTCACCCGACTCGAAGCCGTCGGCGGAGATCTGGATCGCACGGCTGGAGGCGTCGATCCGGTCAGGATCGTTGGTGGCATCGAAGCCGGCGTTCACGATGTAGTAGAGCGAGTTGTCCAGGTATTCCCTGAAGTTGCTATTCGGGTCGTCCGGGTCGGCGGAAGGGCTTGGCCAGGGCGGGGTGTAGCCGTTCGCCTCGAAAGCCGGGATGAGGATGTTCTCGGTGGCCCACAGGTCGATGGCCACCGGATCGGTGCCGGCGACCAACTCGTCCCGACGGGTGGCCTCGTCATAGTCGGTCCAGGGGCCATTGTAGGGGTTGGCATTGACCCAGATGGCGTCCAGAATGTTGAGATCCGCGGGTCGAATCTCGGCCAACAGCGCACCAAGGATGCCGTTGCGGACGGAGTTGTGCGAGTTGGTATTCAGAGCTGTGGTCACCACTCCCATGTAGTTCTTGACTGCGGCGGTCACTCCATAGGTGGCGTGATGGGACTTGAGAACCGGCAAGTTGATGAGCTTTAGGTGGCTGCGGTCGTAGGTGCCGCCAACCGGATCCCAGATGCCGTCCCGCAAGCTGATGTTGGTGCCGAAAGCGGTCTGGAATTTCGGGTAGGAGACAGCGCCGCTGAGCTGTGAGTCGTAGGGGTAGACGACGTAGCCGTCGTCCGCATCTCCCGCCGAGTACTCGTCGACGCTGTTAGTCCGGATAGCGGTCCAGTCGGAAAGGGAGACCTCGTAGCCGAGGCCCTGGAAGTGGACCACGACATCGTTTGGCGAAAGCGTCGGGTCCTGGGCGTTGTTGTCGGCGCGATCGAAACCGTCCACCGATGCAAACTGAGCGTTCTCGCAGACCACCACCTCGCCGCCGAACCCGTCCGGGTGATCGACGATGGCGCGAATCAAACCGCGGAGCACATCTGTATTCGTGCCACCACGCTGGTCCCACTGATAGTTGATCTTGATGATGACGACGTCGTCGGCAGCGATGATCCCGTTGGGACCTGCGGTCGGGGTTGTGGTCGTGGAACGGTAGAACTCGATCCCCTGGCTGCCCATGAGGCCGAGTAGACCCTCGATGCACAGGAAACGATCTTGGACCGGGTTCTGTGGGCAAGAGCTGAGGTGAAAGACCCGAGCCCGGTACTCGGCGGCAGCCTCGAGCTCGGGTAGCTCGACAACCGACGAGGCCTCCAACCGGGTCAAATACCCCCAGATACCGATGGTGGCGACGAGACCGACCAGCGCCGTGGCGACACCCGCCGGGGATCTCAGTCCGGCCGCCAGCCCACGTCGTAGGGCCAGGAGGGTGGTTACCACCGGTGCGCCAAAGGCCAACGTCGCCGTGGATAGAGCCGCCTGCTGGCAGGGATAGACGAATCGGCTCGGTCTGGTACCGCTGCGAAGAAGCAGCCAACAGAGCGCAAAGAAACCGGCTAACAGCGTGTTGGCCAGAAACCAGCGGCGCAGAAAGACCCGAAGCCGGCTATGCGCCGGCGCCTCGACGTCGTCGGGACAGCCGCTGGCGATCACTTGGCACCTCCGATGGGGATCATCTTGCATCAGACGCGGTCGCTCGAGAGTGAAATAGTCCACAGGGCACGGCCCTTGTGGAGCGTAAACTCGGTCGGTATGGTGCTAAAATAGCGCCGGATTCACCGGGGAGGCCCCGAAGATGAAGAAGATCCGACTTCCTCTGGCTCTGCTGGCAGTTCTCGTGCTGCTTTCGACCCTGCCGGCCATTGCCGAGATCTACTACCTGACGCTCAAGAACGGCAACACCTTCGAGACCCGCTACCGACCGCAAATCGCGAGTTGGGACGAGAACAAGGTTTTGCTCATCACCTCGATGGGGAATAGGATTTCCTTGAACAGGAGTGATATCGCCGAGGTCGAGTCGCACAGCCAGATTCATGGCTATGGCACGGTGATCGGCAACAATACGATCGCTCTCGGCATTGCGCCAAACGATGCCGCACTGCCGGAAGAGGCCCAGGACCCACAAGCCCGGTTGATGAGTTGGATCGATGGTATGAACTCCCAAAACCAGAGACCCGACTACTCGGTGCAACAGTTCGTCGACCCCGAGGATGCGGGCATGACCGGTGGGCTGCCGGCTTGGGATCTGGCTCCGGGGTCGATCGGCGGTGGCGGCAATACCAATATCGTCGTGCCCCCTGGCCCGCGTGGCGACAACTAGCCTCCGACAGAGCTGTGATATAACGATGGCGCAAGCCCCACGGGGTCTTGCGCCATTTTTCTTGCAGTCTCTTTGACAGCCGACGTGCCAGGGTAACCCGTCGAAGCGGGTCCGAGTCAGCTCGGAAGGGAAACCGGTGAAAGACCGGTGCGGCCCCCGCCACTGTGACCGGGGACAAAACCGGGGAACCACTGCGCGTGTGCGATCGTGAGGTCTGCAGTCAGCGTGACTGCCGACCGGCGGTGGCCCGCGTGGGAAGGCCCGGGACTAGTGTGATCCGGAAGCCAGGAGACCTGCCCTTGCACCAACGTCCCTGCTCGTTGAGACGGCCGATCGCCTTCTTGCGGGCCAGTTCCCCGGGGTGTGGGGTTCAAAGGGTTTAGCGCCTTTCGATGTCCCTCGACTCCCCAGGGTCGAGGGACATTTCTGTATCCGGAAAGGAGAGCATGGTGCGCTACGCCCTTCTGCTCGCCGGAATCGTCGGGGGTTCGATTCCGGTTGTCGCTCAGAGTCCCACCCCTGTTGTTGTCGGTGAAAACATAGTGGTTACCGCCTCGCTGGAGGGCGAGGAGGAAAGACGATTGCCGGCCTCGGTGACGGTCATCGATTCCGAGGAGATCGAAGCGCGGCAGTCGACCGAGGTGTCCGATCTGCTCGGCGTCGTCCCCGGGTTGAATGTGGTGCGCTCGGGCTCGCCCGGACAGGTGACGTCTTTGTTTACCCGCGGCACCGACTCGGACAGCACCCTGGTCCTGTGGAACGGTGTCGAGCTCAACGATCCCTACTTTGGCGGCTTCAACTGGGCCTTTCTACCCACCGAAGGGGTGGATCGGTTGGAGGTCGTGCGTGGACCCTTCAGCTCGCTATACGGCGGCGACGCGCTTGGTGGAGTGGTGCAGATCTTCTCGGCAGATCGCGATGGCGGCGATGTCCGCCTCGAGGGTGGGAGCAACGGCTACCTGCGGGGTGCGGTGAGCGCCGGTAGCGAGCTCGGGCCGGTCCGCTTCGATGTTTCCGGGCACTTGAGGCGCGGGGACGGCCAGTTGGAGAACGACTTCTACGACAGCGAGGAGTTGATGGCCCGCTTCGAGTGGCTGGTGGGCCCGGGAATGTCCCTTGGTGTCGTCGCCCGCGCCAACGACTCGAAGACTGGGATCCCCCTGAGCGGCGGCGCACCCTCGCCGAATCGGGAGATCAGTTGGCAGGAGCGGCAGGTCGCGGTTCCCTTTCGGGCGGAGCTGGGACGCTGGCAGGTCGACGCCCGGTTGTCGGCCGTCACCTACGACAGTGCCTTTCGGGATCCGGACGATGCCTTCGGGTTTACGGCCTCGGACACCCAGTCGGAGTCGCGGCGCGCAAGAGCCGTGGCCTCCTATGCTTTTGCCCCGGACAGGTGGGTCGCCTTTGGCAGCGAGTACGACCGAGCCGAGGTGACCGACAGCTCGGTATTTGGTGTCAGCCTGGCCGGCGAGAGCCAGCACACCTGGGCTATGTTTGGGGAGGTGTTCCACGCCCTGGGCCCGGTGACCCTCGACCTCGGCGTGCGCTACGACGACAACAACGTATTTGGCTCGCAGACCAGCCCACGTCTGGGAGCGCTTTACGCGATTTCGGAGCGGTTGCGGGTACGAGGATCCTACGGCAGGGCCTTTCGCGCGCCCTCGATTGGTGAGCTCTTCTACCCGATTACCGGTAACCCGGATCTCCAACCCGAGATCAACGACAGCGTCGAGCTGGCTGTCGACTACGAAGCAGGTGCCTGGAGAGTGGGGATTACCGGTTTCGAGAACCGTCTCGAGAATCTGATCGATTTCGACTTTTCGACCTTTCGCAACGTCAACGTGGGGCGGGCCGAGACCCGTGGCCTCGAGCTCGAGGCCGGTTATCGGACCCGGCTGCTGGCACTGCGGTGGAACGCGACCCTTCTCGAAACCGAAGACCTGGAGACTGGGCTGCCGCTGTTGCGCCGTCCCGAGCGGACTTCGAACCTGGTGGCCACCTTCTACCCCGAGCCCTTTACCGTCAACGCCACCATTCGCTATGTCGGGGAGCGCGCCGATGTCGACCCGATCACTTTCGACCGGTCGGTGAACCCCGCCTACCTGCGGCTCGACCTGGCGGCGGAATGGCAGGTGACTGGTAGGATCGCACCCTATGCTCGTATCGAGAATGTCGCCGATGAGGAATACGCCGAGGCCCTGGGATTCCCGGCGCCGGGCCGAACCCTTGTGGGAGGTCTGGAGGTCGCCTTCTGATCTCGACTAGGCGGTCCACCCGGTGGCTGGGCGGGGTGCTTCTCCTGGCGGCGCTCGTGGGAGTGGCCTGCGATGAGCCGGTGGTGAGGCGCGAGCCGAAGAGAATAGTGGCGCTGGCCCCCAGCATCACCGAGACCCTGTATGTCTTGGGTCTCGGCGACCGGGTGGTGGGTGTGGGGGACTACAGCTCCTGGCCTCCAGAGTTTGCCGACAAGCCGAAAGTGGGCGGGCTGTTCGACGTCAGCCTGGAGGGGATCATGTCTCTCGAGCCCGACCTGGCCATCTTGCTGCGCAGCGAGGACAAGCTTCGAGGCCAGCTCGAGCGCCTGGGGATAGAGGTGCTCACCGTCGAGAGCGAAACCATCGCCGACATCTTCGAGACGACACGCCGGATCGGCGAAAGGTGTGGTGTCAGCGAGGCAGCCGAGGAGTTTCTGCGGGAGTTCGAGGTCGATCTCATGCCCAAACGGGTCGGGGGCGCCCCGAGAGTCGTCATCACCATGGGTCGGCGGCCCCGGAACCTCAGTGACATCCTGGTGGCGGGTCCCGGGACCTATCTGCATGAGCTCCTGGTCCGTCTGGGGGCCTTCAACGCCTTTGCCGACTCCCCGATCTCCTATCCCCAGGTAGGGCTCGAAGAGATTCTCGGGCGCCGACCCGATGCCATCGTGGAGCTCCAGCCCTCTCCCGGATCGATAGCCTGGCTCAAGCAGGACTGGGCCGCCTTTCCCGAACAGCAGCTCGCCGGCCCCGGCTGTGTTCAGGTAGTGGCCGGTGACCATGTTCTGGTCCCAGGTCCCAGGCTGCCACGTCTCTACTGGGAGCTGCGCAGGGCCCTGTTCGATTGTGTCGGATCCAGATGACCGCGGCGTCCATACTCGCTGCGGATGACGTCGGTTGGCAGTTCGACGGGCGGCGGATCCTCGACCATGTCGATCTCCAGGTGGATCGCGGTGAGTGTCTGGTGGTGGTGGGGCCCAACGGTGCCGGCAAGACCACCCTGCTCAGGACACTGGTGGGGCTTCTCGAGCCCGCGAGCGGCACGGTCCGTCTCGAGGGCACCGATCTGGCCCGCCTGTCGAGACGCGAGAGGGCCCGTCACCTCGCCTATGTGCCGCAGATTCGCCCCACCCGTGTGCCGTTGACCGTCGAGCAGATGGTGCTGCTGGGCCGCTATCCCTACCTTTCGGCCTTCCGTGGAGCGCCCCGAGCGAGCGACTTCGAGGCCGTCGCCCGGGCTTTGGAAGTGGTCGGTATCGGAGCCCTCCGCGAGCGGCTGCTGACCGAGCTGTCGGGTGGCGAGCAACAGGCGGTCTATGTGGCCACCGCGCTCGCACAAGAGGCCGAGGTCATGATCCTGGACGAGCCCACGACCCATCTCGACCCGAGCCACCAGCGGGAGATCGCGGCGCTGCTCGCGGAGCTCAACCGTCGTGGCGAGAAGACCGTCGTGGCGGCGACCCACGATCTCAACTTCGCCTCGCTCATCGCCGATCGGATTCTTGCCCTGCGTGAAGGACGGGTTCTGGCTTGCGACGTGCCCGCGAAGATCCTGCGACCGGAGCTGCTGAGCGAGCTCTTTCGTGCGCCGTTCGAAATCGTACGCGAGGGCGATAGGCCGGTGACACTGTTGGAGCTGGGGCGTTGAATCCGCGCACGGCGCTGCTGGTGCTCTTGGGGTTATGGATCGTGACCACCCTGGGGGCTCCCCTGGTGGGAAGCCAGGCGATCTCCCTCAAGGACGCCCTGAGTGGCGATGGCACCGCGGCCACGATTCTCTGGCGCATCCGGTTGCCGCGGGTGCTGCTGGCGATCTTGGCCGGTGGAGCCCTGGCGGTTTCGGGGCTCGCCTTTCAGACCCTTTTTCGCAACCCGCTGGCCGAGCCCTACACCCTGGGGGTGGCCGGTGGCGCGGCCCTTGGAGCAGTGCTGGCCATGCAGTTGGAGTGGATCGGCACGGCCGTGGGCTTCCCGGCGGTTGCGGCCGCCGCCTTTATCGGTGCGCTCTCGGTGTCGCTGGTCATCCTCGGCCTCGCTGTGACCCGCTTCGGGGTAGAGGTGACCACTCTCCTGCTGGCCGGGATCGCTATCTCCCTTTCGTGCTCGGCGCTGATTCTGTTTCTCCAATATCTGGCCGACTTCACCAAGACCTTTCGCATGGTCAGGTGGATGATGGGTGGGCTGTCGGTGGTGGGCTATGGCGAGGTTCTGTGGGTGGCGCCCTGGGTTGTGGTGGGAGGTCTGGCGCTCGTGGGACATCGCTGGGATCTCAATCTGCTGCTGACCGGTGAGGACCTGGCGGCCAGTCGCGGTGTGAGCCTGCTGAGGATACGGCTTGTCGTTCTTGGTGTGACCTCGGCGATGATCGGTGCCCTGGTCTCGGTGACCGGGCCCATTGGCTTTGTGGGGCTGATCGTCCCTCACATGCTGCGCCGCTGGGTGGGGCACGACCACCTGTTTCTGATCCCCGCCTGTCTTCTGGGTGGCGGTATCTTTTTGGCTATCTGCGATCTGGGGGCACGCACCATCATGGCGCCGGCCGAGTTGCCGGTGGGGATCCTGACGGCGCTGCTGGGTGGCCCCTTCTTTCTCTGGCTGTTGATTGCGCGGCGGTAGCCGATCATAATTCCGGGGAAGGTCGTTAGAAGATCATGCTTCTCTACCGCATAGGTCCGGAGGGGTTCTACGCCGTCGGCGACGAGAGCGGCGACCTCCGCGTGCTCCACTCGGATCCTTTCGAGGTTCGCCCGGGTGGTTGGGAGCTCGGCCGGGCCATCGAGTCGTCCACGGGGTTACTGGCGCCCGTGCTCCCCGGCAAGATAGTGGGTTGTGGGCGGAACTATCGGGAACATGTAGAAGAGCTCGAAAACCCGTTGCCGGAAGAGCCGGTTATCTTTCTCAAATCACCCTCCTCGATCGTCGGACCCAAGGCACCGATCATCCTCCCTCCCGAGAGCCAACAGGTGGAGTTCGAGGGAGAGATAGCCGTGGTTCTCCGTCACCGGCTCCGACGGGCCTCGGAGGACGAAGCGCGGGCCGCTATCCTGGGCGTCACCTGTGCCAATGACGTGACGGCCCGCGACCTGCAGCGCCGGGACGCCACCTTTGCCCGTGCCAAATCGTTCGACAGCTTCTGCCCGCTGGGGCCGGCGATTCGAGTCGACCCTGAAATCGAAGGGTTGGAAGTGATCACGCGGGTCAACGGCGAAGAGCGTCAGCGGGCAAAGACCGCGGCGATGACCTGGGGACCGATCGAGCTTCTGGTCTATGCCTCGCGCATGATGACCCTGGAAGCCGGTGACCTGCTCCTCACCGGCACCCCCGGTGGTGTCGGTCGGTTGACCGACGGGGATTCGGTAGAGGTCGACATCGCCGGTGTGGGGGTGCTGTCGAACCCGGTAGAAGACTGGCGCCGAGGATGAAGAACAGGGTGCTGTGGGCCTTCTTGGCGGGCGGAATCACGGTTGGCGTGCTTTTCCTCTGGCGCGACTTCTTCTGGCAACATGCCGTGCTGATCGGTCTGGCGGTGACCGCACTGGTCTACTCGGCCTTTGGCGCCGTCGATCGCCTACGACAACTTCACCAGCGCCGGGAGCCGGGCTAGTTTTCTTCGGGGGAGCTCGAGCGGAGAAAGGTGCGCAGAGAGGTCCAAGGAAAGACCGCCAACGCCACCGCCAACAACAGGTAGACAGCGCCGCCAAACGCCCAACCGCTGAAAAGAAGCACCAGCCAAGTCGAAAGAACGGCCGCCGAGATCAGGAGTCGGAGCGTGGGAGACATCACCGATCGGCAGCGTAGCACAGGCATTGATCTGCAATCCCGGTCGATTCGAGCTGTCACCCTCGATGTCAACGGAACGCTGATCCATCCACCGCGGCTCTTCGACATCTACACCGAAGTCCTGACCAGACATGGGATCGATGTGGATCCCTCGGAGCTGGAACCTGTCGTGCGGCTCGTGTGGGAGGAGCTCGAATGCTCGGTGCGCTTTGGCGAGGATCGGTTTGCCGCTCACCCCGAAGGGGCTCGCGGTTGGTGGGGCCGCTTTGCGGATCGGGTTTGCGAACACCTCCGAGTGGCTCAGCCGAGCCGGTTCGCCAAGTCGGAGCTCTACGACCGTTTTGCGCGGGCCGAGGCCTGGGAGATCTATCCCGAGGTACCACGGGTCCTGGACCAGCTGGCGGCGAGCGGTGTTCGTTTGGCGGTGGTGAGCAATTGGGATGAGCGGCTGCCGGAATTGCTCGACGACCTGGGTCTGGCCGCGAGTTTCGAGGCGATTGTCTACTCGGCGGCGGTGGGTGCCGAGAAACCGCATCCCGCCATCTTCCAGCGCGCGCTCGAGCTCCTGGGCGAGCCCCCGTCGCTGGCTCTCCATGTCGGTGATCGGCGCCGACAGGACGTGGAGGGTGCGCAGGCGGTCGGGATGCTGGCGCTCCATCTGGATCGCCACCAGGGCCAAGGGGACCTCGAGGATTTGAGCGGGCTCCTCGACCTCGAGCTGTCGGCTCCGGCTCTGAAATGATGTGCTACGGTAGGCGGCAATGAAGATCTCGACCAAGGGCGAGTACGGCTTCCGAGCGATGCTCTTTATCGCGATGCAGGGCGAGGAGGGGCCGGTCACCAGCACCGAGATCGCACAACGGCAGGCGATCCCCGAGCCCTATCTGCGACAGATACTGGCGCAGCTGGCCAAAAGCGGCCTGATTCGCTCGAACCGGGGACCCCAGGGGGGGCACGCCCTGGCACGCCCGGCCGAGGAGGTCAGCCTGCGAGACATCCTGGTGGCTCTCGAAGGCCGGACGACCTCGGTGGATCAGATTCTGTCGCTGCCCTGCGACATCGAAGTGGGGACCCGCCACTGTTCCATTCGCGAGGTGTTGCTGAAGGTAAAAGACGCCGTAGAGGAGATCCTTACGGACATCTCGCTCGCCGTATTGGTCGCTCGCCAGCGGGAGATCCTCGAGCGCGGGATCGAGATCCCTCTCGATCTGCCGCTGGTCGAATGCCCTGGTGCGGCGCCTCTCGATGTTCTGGTCGATCTCGGGGAACCGACACCGACCGAAAAAGCCTGACCGAGTGCCCTTCCGACCGAAAATGAAGCCCTCAGTCGTTCTGGTGCTGACAGCGGTGCTGCTGGCAGCCGGCGGTTGTCAGAGGTCGAAAGACGGCGGGCCGGCCGAAAAGCTGGAGACCGTCGAGGTCGGCGAAGGTTTCGACGTCGGGCTCACCACCGCCTATGACCAGAAGGCGAAGCAGGTGGGACCGGAGGTTGCCGGGGTGCTGCCGGACGGCTTTCCCCGGGACCTCCCGCTCTACACACCGTCGAGTCTGGTCGACTTTGGTGAGGCCGATGCCGGCATGCACTATCTCGAGTTCGATGCCTCCGATTCGGCGGCGGTCGTCCGGCGTCGTCTGAGTGCCGATCTCGCCAATTCCGGTTGGCGGCCCCTCTCCACTGATCTGGCAACGACCTTTGTCAAAGGCGACCGTCAGGTGACACTCACCATCCGCGATCTCTCTCCCGGCGCCCGTTTCCGCTACGTCTACTCGCGGGAGCCGTAGCTCCGGCCACCCCGGCCGGCGGGCACCGCGCGCCGAAGGCGCGTGGTCGGGCCGGCCGCTTCGACATGGGCTATCGTCTTCTCCTGCCCCTAAGCCCCTAAG
>CALILB010000012.1 GCA_938016625.1 uncultured bacterium
CTTGCATCGCGTCGCCAACCGATGGAATCGGCCCGCCCTGTCGCTGCTGTGGCACGCCGTGAACCTGCCGCTGGCCGCCCGCCGCGCCGGTGTCGACGCACTCTACTTGCCGGCTGGAAACCGCCGGCTTGTGCCGTTCACACCGATTCCCACGGTGGCGGTCGTTCACGACCTCTCGTCGTTTCATGTCGACGGCAAGTACGACCCAGCCCGCATGCTCTACATCAAGCGGTTCCTCCCCTGGATGATCCGTCAGTGTGCACGGGTGATCACCATTTCGTCGTCATCGGCGCACGACATCACAAAGTTCACCAGCTACCCGCAAGAAAATCTCACGATCATCGGCCTTGGGTACGACGAGGCAGTCTTCAGGCCGCGCGACGCCCACGCCTGCCGAGCCGCCCTCGAAAAGCACTTTGCGGGCTTTCCGGATCGGTACCTTTTCTACGTCTCGCGAATCGAACATCCCGGGAAAAACCACTTGGGACTCCTCCGGGCCTTTCGACAGATCATTAGCGACGACCCCGGATTCCGGCACCACCTCGTCTTCGCGGGTGGCGACTGGAACGGTGCCGAGGTTGTCAGGCGCTCGGTGGCCGAGCTCGGCCTCGGGGCCTACGTCCACATGCTCGGATTCGTACCTGATGAGCTGCTGCCAAGTCTGTATGGAGGTGCCGACGCGCTGATTTTCCCCTCGCTATTCGAGGGATTCGGCTTGCCGATCGTCGAGGCGCAAGCGGTCGGTATACCGGTGGCGGCCGCCGGCGTGTCGTCGATCCCCGAGGTCGCCGGCGACGCGGCACTGCTCTTCGACCCGCACGACACCGCCGAGATGGCATCTGCCGTGCGGCGCGTTGCCACCGACTACGCGATTCGCGACCAGCTGCGAATCAGGGGCCTCGAAAACGCAACGCGATTCACCTGGCAGGAGTCCGCCCGGCGTAGCCTGGCCATTCTCGAGGAGCTCGGCGGTGGTACCTGAGCGCTTGCTTCCGCACACCGCGCTCGACGGTCTCCACCGCCGCCGGCGTCTGCGTCTGGCCTGGCTGCGTGCCTCCGGCAGGGTTCTTACCTTCACGACGGCAGCGCTGCGCCGTGTTCTCGACGTCGCCACGGCGGCGATTCTCAGCGCCGCCACGGGCCCCATCGCCGTCGCCGCCATGATCGCCGCTGCCAGCCGCGGCAAGCCCCCGTTGCTCCACCGCACCTACCTCGGGCGCTGGATGAAACCGATAGAGGTGGGAGTTCTCCCGGGGGCGCCGCGAGGACTGCGTCACATTCCCCGGCTGTGGGCAATTGTTCGCGGCGACATGTCCCTGGTCGGGCCCGGTCTGATGGCTCTCGATGACGCCCGCGGATTGACCGCGGTCGATCTCGAGCGCTTCCAGGTCCGCCCTGGTCTCGCCGACCTCTTCATGGTCCGCTCCGCAGCCAACATCGCCTTCGATGGCCACTCAGCCGCGGCCGTCGAGCAGGTCCACACCGCGAGCCTGTTCCGTGACCTCGGTCTGCTGGTGCGGGCGCTTCCGGCTGCGGTCATGCGCGGCAGGAAGGCGGTGGCACCGCATGCACTGTCCATTCTCGGCGTTCGCATGGATAACTGGACAATGCACCGGGCGGTGTCGTGGATTGTCGACGCACCCCACGACGGTCCTCCGGAGACACTTGCCTTCGTCAATCCCGACTGCCTCAACACAGCGTGGCACGACGACGGCTATCGCGAGATACTGTCGAAGAGCTCCGTCGTGCTTCCCGACGGTATCGGCATCCACTATGCGTGCAGGATGCTCGGCACCCACTTGGCCGCAAATGTCAACGGCACCGACCTCTTCCCGCGCTTGTGCGACGCCCTCGAAACTCGAGACCAATCGGTCTTCCTCCTCGGCGGCCGACCCGGGGTCACCGACGCTCTGGTCGAGCGCCTGGCCCAGCGATGGCCGCGGCTTCGCGTCGTCGGCCACCACCACGGTTACTTCTCCCGCGGTGGCGACGAGGAAAAGGCGATCGTCGATATGATCAACTCATCCCGGGCCGATCACCTGCTGGTTGCCTTCGGCGCACCTCACCAGGAACGGTGGATCGCCGACCACCGCGATCAGCTCCGCGTCCGGGTTGCAATGGGAGTTGGAGGCTTGTTCGATTTCTACTCGGGTGCGATCTCGCGGGCACCGCTGTGGATGCGCGAGCTCGGATTCGAATGGGCGTGGCGCCTGCTACAGGAGCCGGGACGGATGTGGCAACGGTATGTCATCGGCAATCCACTGTTCTTGTGGCGCGTCTGGCGCTGGAGAGGATCAGAGGGTTTTCCGAACCGCAACCCTCGTGCGAGCATTGATCAACACACAACAATGGAAGAAAAGGGAGAAAACGATGTTTGAAACGGAGCAGTACGGCGACATCTCCGCAGTTACGGTTGCGGAGGAAATGGATGCGCGCAACGCGCAAGAGGCAAAAACCTATTTCAAGGAACTTGTGGGCGCAGGCAGCTCACGCCTGGTGGTGGACCTCACCCCGCTCAACTTCATCGATTCATCGGGGCTCGGCGCGTTGGTGACCGCCCTCAAGGCGGCCCGGCAGGCCGGCGGTGATATTCGCCTGTGCGGGCTCACTACACCGGTCAAGTCGATCTTCGAGCTGACCCGCCTCTACCGTGTGTTCGACATCTTCGAAAACCGCGCGGAGGCCGTGGCCAGCTTCGACTAGGCCGAGGGGCGGTAGTTTCGCTCGAGGTGGCGCGACGTGGAGGCCAAGGAGATCCTCTTCACGCTGCTGTTCATCCCCGGCAGCGTATGTCTGGTGGCGGCGGTCAAGACGTGGCCGGGGCTGCGCCGTGTATACCTTTGCCTTTTCTTCTTCGGTACGATCAGGATCGTCGATATCAACTACGTGTCGCGCGAGGTCTACCGCGGGTGGGTCCGGGGATTCGAGATCGGCACCCTCGACATGCTGGTGATCGGACTCCTGGGCGCCGTGCTTGCGGGTTCGAGACGGCATCGGCCGCGTCTGCTGCCGCCGGTGTTCATCGCCTACCTCTTATTCGTCGTCACGACCTCATTCTCTGTCGCCAGCGCCTACGTTCCACTTTACGCCGCCTTCGGCCTGCTCAAACTGGTGCGAAGTCTGGTCGTCTTGTGGGTGATCTCGAATGCGGTGTGGGACGAGATCGACCTCAAGTGGATCTTTCTGACCATCACCGCAGCGGTGGCAAGCGAGGGTGTAGTGACAATGATGGACTACGTGGGCGGGGTCTACCGTGCCCGCGGGACCTTCGACCACCCCAACACCCTCGGCATGTATCTCAACATGTACCTGCCGATCCTCTTTGCCTACCTGCTCAACGTCAGGGACCGGCTGCGCATCCCGCTGATCTTGGTCTTTGGTCTCGGGGCGGGCGCCGTGGTCCTGACCTTGTCACGCGGTTCGTGGGTGGCCATGTTCGTGGCGCTGGCGATTGTCACGCCGCTGTCCTTCGTGCTGCGGCTCCACCCTCAGAAGCTCGTCATACTCGGATTGATGGCGTTGTTGGCCGTGCCTCCGGGCATCCTCGCGGTACAGAAGATGGTGCGCCGGATCGAGGAGGCGCCCGCGGCCTCCGGGGAGGCGAGGCACAACTTCAACGACACCGCGCGCGAAATGGCTGCCGACCGGTTTCTCGGCGTCGGCATCAACAACTACTCCTACGGAACCGAGGCAACTATCTACAGCGAGCCCTACGAGGGAGGCCTCGATGAGGGCGGACTTTGCCACAATCTCTACTACCTGCTGCTCGGCGAAACCGGTTGGTTCGGTCTCGGCAGCTTCGTCCTCACCCTAGCCACGGCCTTCGCGGGAATCGGACTCTTCATCTTCGGTCACCGCCGCGAAGATCTACGCTCGGTGTGGATGGTCGGCTGGCTCGGCGCCCTGACAGCGGCGGTGCTGCAGTCGTCGCTCGAGTGGGCGCTGCTGCAGACCACACTGTCATTCTCGTTCTTCGGGTTGCTAGGGGTGGCGGCTGCCATTCCCAAAATGGCGTCCGGTCCGCGGGTCGTCCGTTGGCGGGTGCTGGTCCGTCACGTCCCGGCGACGGCCGTCGCCGCGCC
>CALILB010000013.1 GCA_938016625.1 uncultured bacterium
GATGGAGCTGCAGGAGAACGCCACGGTGGCCCAGGTCGAGGTCGAACGACTGCGGCAGCAAGTCGCCAGCCTCGAAGCGGCGCTCAGAGACCTCGACCGACGACAAGCCGGCGGTGTGGGAATCTCGGAGACGGCCCCGCCCTACGGCAGCATCATCGCGGTCGAAGAGTCCGATCTGCCTCCCGTGCAGGTTCCTCAGCCGGCAGCCGGAGTCGAGCAGCCGGTCGTAGGGTCGCTCCCTGTTGAAGGCTCGAGCGCCGACCCGGCGGTGGGCTTCAGACCGGTGGAGCCGGCGGCCCAGGCTCTCTACGACCGCGGCTACAGCCTTTTCCACCAGGGTCGCTACCTGGACGCCGAGGCCACCTTCCAGCGCTTCCTCCAGGCCTACGCGGATACCGACCTGTCCGACAACGCTCAGTACTGGATTGGCGAATGCCGCTACGCTCGCCAGGATCTGAGAGGAGCGTTGGCGGCCTTTCGGGAGACGGCTCAGCGGTATCCGGCGGGCAACAAGGTACCGGACGCCATGATCAAGGAGGGGGACTGTCTCCGTGGTCTCGGAGACCTCGAGGGAGCCCGTCAGCGCTACGACGAGGTCATCAACCGCTATCCCGGCTCGGCGGCGGCAAGCGTGGCCGAGGAGCGCAGGAAGGGCACCTGACGTCGCTCCGCAGGGCCGCAAAAAAGCCAAGAAAACAGCTGGTAAACAGCTATTCTCATGTGGAGGGCTTCCTTGACAGCCTGTGGAAATCTGTGTACGTTGACTCGAGTTGCGACCGCTGTTTCGAGCACTGACTAAACCTTGTGTGTAAAGGGCGAAAAGGAGCTTCGGACATGATGCAGCACCGTCTTACCTGCCTGGCCTTCACGATTCTCCTACTGGGGATTATAGGCATGGCGGTTGCCGCTCAGCCGCCGACAGATCTCCACTTGGTGGGAGATCACTGGACCGCCTGGGATCCACCGGCAACGTACCCGGAGGGGGCCGAGCTTTACGTCATCGAAAAGGGGGATACCCTTTGGGATCTCTCGAATCGTTTCTACGGCGACCCCTACCTCTGGCCACAGCTGTGGGAACGCAACCAGTACGTTTTGGATGCCCACTGGATCTATCCCGGTGACACGTTGGTTGTCGGGCTCGAAGTCACGCCGGTCGAAGAGCTGACGATGGATGTCGGTGAGGGCACGGGCGAGGGAGCACCCGAGGGTGACGAGTTGTTCGATCGCGCACCCGGTGCGCCGGTGGCGCTGGGAAGCGAAGACGACATCTACTGCAGCGGTTACATCGACGAGCCCAACGAGGTCTTTCCGTTCCATGTCATCGGTGCCGAGTACGAAAGTCTCACACCCACGATGAGGGACTTTTCGGCGCGGAGGTCGTCCGCCTACAGACTGACGAGCAACTCGAAGCTCGGGCTGCTGATGACCGATATCGTCTATCTCGACGGTGGTCGCCAGGCGGGGATGATGGCCGGTGACGTCTATACCGCTGTCCGGCCGGAGCGCATGATCAAGCACCCGGAAACCAACAAAACCATAGGCCGTTTCTACCAATATCTGGGGCGGGTGCGGGTGCTGACGGTCCAGGAGGAGACGGCGATCGCGGAGATCGTCCATTCTTGCCTGGGTATCGGTCTCAACGATGGTCTCAAGCCCTTTGTCCCCGAGCCGGTGCCACTGTCCAGGCAATCAGGGTTGATCGGGATCAACAACCCGGCCGAGCGCGAAGAGCTCGCTGGTGCTCCGGTGATCATCAGCTCGAACTTCGATCAGATCTCATTGGGCCAAGGCCATATCGTATTCATCGACCAGGGGACACTGAACGACGTGACCCCCGGCGACCTGTATACGATCTACAGAAAGACTCCGAAAGGACAGCCACCGCTGATCGTCGGAGAGTTGGGAATTCTATCGGTGAGAGAACAGGCCTCCCTGGCCAGGATTCTCAAATCGCGTTTCGCCATCCATATTGGCGATCGGCTCGACCCCAAGTACGAGTAGGGGTCGGTCCAAGAGAGAGGGAACCCGAGCCCGACAAGGGCTTCTTCAGCTCCTGTTTGCGCAGTCTCTCAACTGTGCTATCCTGCGGTCCTTCGGGTCCGAGAGGGAAGTGTGGCCATCAAGAAGAATCTGAACGGGCATCTGTCTCAGATTGTCGATGAGCTGGTGCGTCGAGGAGTGACGCTGGACCAAGCGAGAAGAGAGTTCGAGAAGCAATTCATCGTCGCCGCCCTGCGCACCAACGAGGGCAATCTCTCTCGCTCGGCCAAGAGCATAGGCGTCCATCGCAACACTCTGCGCAACAAAGTCTGCGATCTGGGCATTGTGACCCGGGACTACTCCGGGTCGGCTACTCGCCGTCGGCCACAAAAACGCCGCTGAGATTCCGCCAAATTCCAACCCCGGATCTGTGACATTTGGCACAGTGATTGCTTGGGTTTTTGGACATTGGTGAGGGTCTGGTGGCAGGTGAAGACAGCCGTCTGGTAGAATAAAGCCCGGGCCCCCGGCAAAACCCCCTACGACATTTCGACGTATTTGAAGATAAATAGAGGTGTATTTACCGTATGAGCTGTAGCAGTAGGCGCAAACACGCGCCCAAGATAGTCTCGGCGACCATTCTGTTTCTGGCGGTGTCGCTGAACTCCCCGCCGTCGATCCTGTCGACGACCGATGATGGTCCGCCCCCGCCGACTCCGGAGGAGGTGTACGTACTCGAACAGCTGGCCGAATGGGTTCTGGGCGGGCCCATCTCAGAGGACTTCACGGCATTCACCGATGCCGATATGGCATCCGTTGATCATACGCGGCGTCAGAGTTTCGAGCTGTTTCGTCGCTTTGGCAGCGAGCACGCCCGTCAGGAGAGGCTTCTTGCCCTTCCCTTTGGCGATCTGATCCAGTCGAGCGCTGAGCGCCATCAGGTGGACGGTCTGCTACTGGCCGCCATGGTCGAGGCCGAGTCGGGATTCGACCCGCACGCCATCTCCCCACAAGGGGCGTTGGGGCTCATGCAAGTCATGCCTGCGACGGCTGCCCAATTCACCGTTCTGGAGCCGCTGAATCCAGCCACCAACCTGGAGATCGGCGCGCGCTACATGTCGCAGCTGCTGACCGAGTTCGATGGTGATTTGGCGCTGGCCTTGGCCGGCTACAACGCCGGGCCCGGCAACGTGGCTCGTTACGGTGGGGTACCGCCCTTTCGGGAAACCAGGGCGTATGTAGATCGTGTGCTGACCCGATATGTGGACTACCACCAGGACCTGTGGGAACGGTCCGGTGCTCGCAGCTTGCTCTTCTAACTAGTCTCCAGCTTTTTCCTGCGGTGGGCTCTCAGAGCCGGCGTCCTCGGCGTCGGGCTTCAGTCCCTTCTTGAAGTTCTTGATCCCTTCTCCGAGACCCTTGCCGAGCTGGGGGAGCTTGGAGGCGCCAAAGATAATGATGACGATGAGCAGGATGACGAGTAGTTCCTGAATCCCTGGCATAGAGCTTGGTCTCCTCTCGCGATCGAGTACTCAGTCTAGCAAACCGGGTGGTCAGGCGTGCTGCGTGGCCAGAAATGGCTCCCAGATCTCTCTCAGCGGGCCGGCAAGGGCATGGGTTTCGGCTAGCTGCTCGAGGTGATGGAGGGTACGAGTGAGGGTGGGAGGAATCAGCGCCAGGTGTCGCTCGTTGCCCTGCTCGGCGAAGGCGGCAAAGGTGCCCGTCGCCTTGAGGGTGCGCTGGATTGCGGCGCGACGGTAGCCGGCTCGATCCTCTTCGGTCTGAATCAGATCCGATAGCAATGCGTTTTCCAGAGGGTGCGGAGGGAAGAGACTGTCGTTCATCAGCGACGCGAGATCGTAGAAACGTGGCCCGAGGCGCAAGTCCTGGTGATCGATCACCACCGGTGGGCCGGAGCGAGACGGCAGCATGAGATTCCTCGCCATGAAGTCGCGATGGTTGGCCAACGGGGGCTCGGCGCCAAGGGTCTCGCACAGGTCGTGCAAAGCGCGCTCGAGTGCTCTGGTGAGCTCAGGTGGGCCGGTGAGTCCCCGTGGCCGGAGGAATACCTTCCAGGTCTTTTCGATCTCCTGCCACAGCAGGGCGCCATCCAGGCCGGGGTTCAACCGCTCGATCTGATCGACCGGCAGCTCACGGATGCGGCAGGCGAGGCCGACAGCCTGTTCGAGCAGAGGTACCAGCTCGATCCAGGCCAGACCGGTGAGATCGAAAAGAGACTTGTCGCCGACATCCTCGAGCAGTATCAGACCGGCTTGACAGTCGGCCTCGAGAACGGCCGGAACAGGGATCTCGATCTCCTCGAGAAGCCTCGTGGTGGTGAGAAATCGCTGACAGGCGGAGTGGAGGTCGACGGGGTAGGAGGCGACAACGGCGCTACGGCCGCCCGGCAACCGGACTCGGCAATAGCTTCGAGAGGAGACGTCACCGCGCAGCTCTTCGATCCCCTCCGCTTCGAAACCGCGCTCGCGAAGCCACGCCAGAAGCCTCTCCCTGCTCGATTCCTGTCCACCGGTTCGTTCCATTGTCTTGTCACCGCTTGTCGGCCGAGAGACGGTACCACAGCTAATTGACAGGTCCCGGCGAGGACAACATAATCCACCGAGTCTGACGCACTCGAGGGGGCTTGATCTGGACGCCAAACTTCGCCAACTGCTTCGTGATCTTCACGGTGCCCTGTCCAAGGCACTCACGGACTCCTCGGATGTCGGTCGTTCGATGGATCGGATCCGTGAAGAGGGTTGGTCCGTCTACATCGTCGTCGATCGGAAGAAGGAGGACGAGGTGCCGGAGGCCTTCGAGCTGACCACCGACCGTCGGCGTCAGGGCAAAGCTCTTTTCCGCATCGACGGCCAGGATCTCTCCTTT
>CALILB010000014.1 GCA_938016625.1 uncultured bacterium
GAGCAGATCCAGAAACTCTTCACGTACCGAACGCTGATGAAAGGCGCCCCTGATGGCGGAGGTGACGGTCAGGGCGCCGGGTTTCTTGACCCCGCGCATCTCGACACACAGATGGCGGGCCTCGATGACCACCATGGATCCCAGCGGGTGCAGCTTCTCTTCGAGAAAGTCCACCACCTGTTCGGTGATCCGCTCTTGCAGTTGGGGTCGCTTGGCGTAGAACTCCAGAATACGGGCGAACTTGGAGATACCGACGATGTGATCGCCGGGGATGTAGGCGATGTGTGCCTGGCCATAAAAAGGGACAAGATGGTGGGCACACATGGAGTAGAACGGGATGTCCTTCTCCATCACCATGTGGCTGTAGCCCTCTTCGTTGGGAAAGCAGGTAACCGCCGGCTCCGCACCTTCGCGCAGGCCGTGGAACATCTCGAAATACATCTCGGCTACACGCCGGTCGGTGTCCACCAGGTTGGGATCCGAGGTGTCGAGGCCCAATTCGGAGAGAATCGCCTGCACGTGCGCGGCGACTTTTTCCAGCTGTTTGGCCTCCGACTCGTTGATGACGAGCCCGTTGACGGTTGCCACACCGGTGTCTTCGAGTAGCTCCGACTTTCCGTTCATCTCACTGGTTACCTCGACTCGAGCGTCCGCCTGAATGGACTACGGATCTTATCTCATCCGGGATCCCTGCCCCACCGGGGAAAGGGTCTTGGCTATAATCCGGCCCGGAGGACATCCATGCCGAGAGTGACCATCGAATACTGCGTCGTCTGAAACTACTATCCCCGTGCCGCCGGTCTGGCGGCCGATATCCAGAAGCGGTTCGAGCTCGAGCCCGAGCTGATCAAGGGCCAGGACGGTGTCTTCGAGGTGGAGATCGACGGCGATCTCGTCTACTCGAAGCGTAATACCGGGCGGTTCCCTGACGCCGGCGAGGTGGAAGAGCTGCTGGCTCCGAAAATAGGGGGATAGGGGCTTAGGGCAGTACGGGCCTAGGGGCTCCCCCTCCCACCCCGGCCGGCACGGAGGCCGGCCGATCCCAAGCCCTCGAGGCCTCAAGCCCTCTTCTCCACCAGTTGCACCACCACTTCCATATGCGCCGTCTGCGGGAAGAGATCGATAAAGGTCATCTCTTCGACCCGGTAGGCGGTCAGCAGAGCCTTGAGATCGCGCGCCAGGGCGGCGGGGTGACAGGAGACATAGGTGAGGCGGATCGGTCGCCGCTCGAGCAGGCGCTCTCTTGCCGGCCGTGAGAGTCCGGTGCGTGGCGGATCGACCACCACTCGCTCCGGTGCCGCCGGAAGCTGGTGGACCCAGCTCTCCACCGCCCGATGGACGACCTCGATGTTCTCCAGGTGATTGTGCCGGGCATTCATGCGCGCATAGCGCGCCGCGATGCGCTCCCCCTCGACCGCCACCACTCGGTCGTAGCGGCCGGCCAGCGGCAAGCTGAAGAATCCCACCCCGGAAAACAGGTCGAAGGCTTGCTCGCCCGTGGCCTCTCCTACCGTGCACTCGATCAGTTTTGGGAGCAGCTCCATGTTGACCTGGAAGAAACAGCGGGCGTCGTAGCGATAGTCGAGCTTCTCCACCTCGAGGCTCAGCTCGCCGTGGGGTAGACCCTCCACTTTCGGTGCGCAGGACAGCGAGCCGTCACCACCGACCGCCAGGTCGAGTCGGCGTGACCCGGCCGCGGCAAGCACCTCCGGGAGCCGTGGCAGAACGGCCTCGAGCTCCGGTACCAGCACCGGGCAAGTCTCCACCGGCACCACCGTATGACTGCGACGGGCGTGATAGCCGACGACCGCCCGATCCTCTTCGCGCTCGATATGCAGCTGTGTCCGTAGCCGGTATCCCCACGAGCGGCCGGCTATGACCTCCACCGGTTGCGAGCTGTCGAGACCGGCGAGGCGTTCGAGTGTTTCACGCACCGCCTCGGCCTTGAGCTCGGTCTGGATTCCGTCCTCCAGGTGTTGCAGATCGCAGCCGCCACAGTTGCCGAAATGGGAGCAGGGGGGCTGGCGGCGGCCCGGTCCCGGCTCGAGGATCTCGACGATCTCCCCCCGCCCGTAGTCCGTCCGGCGCTCGGTTACCCGCACCCGGAGCCGATCGCCGGGCGCCGACCGCGGCACAAAGATGGGAATTCCCTCGTAGCGCCCAAAGCCCTCGCCACCCGCTACCAGCTTTTCGATGTCGAGCTCCAGCTCGTCGATCTTGGCCAGACGGATCGCCGCCGGTGTGTGAGGTTTCGAGGTCATGCCGAAGCCGAAGGGAAGAGATGGATCTTTGGCGCCAGAGCCGGCATCCGCCGATCGATCTGGGCGCGCAGCTCTTCTGGTCGATGACGTCTGCTCAGATGGTGGAGGACCAGCGCCTCGTTGCGGAATTTCTCGGCGCGCTCGGCCAGATCCTCGATATGGAGGTGTTTGTAGCTGGCGCTGCTCTCCCTCAATCCATCGGTCATAAAGGTGCACTCGATCAGGAGGATCCTACTGCCGAAGAGCCGGGGCTCGCTGGCAAAAACACCCGCACCGGTGTCGCCGCAGTAGGAGAGCCAGATCTCCTCGTCCTCCTGCTCTATCTCCCTGCCCGAGCTCTTCAGTGCCACGAGCTCATCCGCCTCCAGACCGCGATACTCCGGCGCCAGACGGCGTTTTCGCCGCACCAGGTGATAACCCAGGCTGGGAACCACGTGATCAGTGGCAAAAGCCTCGACCTCCAGGTTCTTGCCCACCACGATTCGATCGCCGGCCTTCGACGGCACGATTTCGTACCGGTACGGGACCCCCTCGAGTCGGGAGGCGGCCGCGAGCAGATCCTCTACCCCTTCGGCCACCGGCGCCGGGCAGATCACTCGGGTCGATTCTTGTCGATGCAGGCTTCGCTGGGAGAGCACATAGGCCACACCCGACGCATGATCGAGGTGCCCGTGGGTCAGAAAGAGATCGCGGGCACCGGCAAGAACCGGGTCGCCCCGGCCGACGTCGAATGCCAATCCCGGCGGATGGATCCGGAACCAGGTCTCTTCGCCGGCGTGGGATGTCCCTTCGATCCTCAGCTCGCCAAAACGCAGCGACGCCGGGGCCATGCCTACC
>CALILB010000015.1 GCA_938016625.1 uncultured bacterium
GTCGCCCTCATCTCGGCCAGACCCGCCGTCTGCAGGCAGAGCTCGACCAGGCGCGGGTAGGCAAAGAGAGGCTCGTCCTCCGGCTGATGATGAGGCGGAAGGTCGACCGGCATCAGACCGACAGTGGTGCCATCCGCCCGCCAGGCACCCTCGAGCACGCGGTAGGCCGGCCCGTGGAAGAAGAGCCGGTAGATGTCCTCATGGCTCACCCGGACCTCGTTATCCTCCACCGGTTGCCTGTGGTCGTAGTCCCCGGCCGGTTCATCGGACAGATGCAGCCGTGCGGTGAAATGGACGGTGATCTGTGGCTCGGGAAGATTCGGCAGCTGACGAACACCGATGAGTCGACAATCCGCGACGATTCCCTCCGCGCTGTCGCGATACAGCACGTGCAGCCGGATTGCCCGGGGCTCCTGGCGAAAGAACTTGAAGGGCGCCAGAAAGTGCACATCCTCGATCGCGTCTACCCGTGAGTCGGGAAACATCACCCGCACCGCTTCGGCAAAGGCTTCGATACCCATCACCCCGGGCAAGACCGGAATGCCTTCGATCTGGTGATCGTGTAGAAAGGGCTGCTCGGCCGGGTCGAGCGTGGCCTCCACCGCCAGGCCGTCGTAGACACCCATACCCAGGACACGAGAGACCATGGGACCGGCAAGCCGTGCTTCGAGGGCCTCCCGATCGATACCACCGTCCTCTTCCCATTCGTTGAGCAGGATTCCCAGCCGTTGGGCGACCACGACCTCACCACGCGTGCCGGCCTCCAGCTCGCGGCGCACGATCGGTATCCCACCTTCGGGCGGCAGCATGTCGATCCCCGCCAGGTCCATCATCTTGGGGATGGAGCCTCGCGTCGCCATGCCGATCCCCCCCCAGGCCGTCCAGTCGAGGACCACACCCCGTGTCTCCGGGCGTCGGGCTCGCAGACTCGATCCCAGCTTGCACAACAAATCGTTGGCGGCGCTGTAGTCGGACTGACCGGCGTTGCCAAAGCGACCGGCGATGGAGCTGAAGGCCACGGTCGCACCCAGGGGCATCTCGCCGATGGCCCGCAGCAGGTGGAACCAACCGTTGCTTTTGACGTCGAAGACCAGATCGAACTCGCTTGGCTCCTTGTCCGGCAGCATGTGGCTGATCTCCAGACCAGCGGCATGCAGGAGGACGTCGATCCGGTCATGCTGCTCGCGCACCTCGGCAATCGCGCGCTCGACCGCTTCCGCGTCCAGCAGGTCGACGCTTATGTAGCGGGCCGTGCCTCCTGCGCCTTCCACCGCCCGAATCGCGGCCAGCGCCGCCTCGGCCCGCTCGAGTCCCGCCAGCTCCCTCTCCACCTGCACGGGTGTGGCCCGCTCGCCGGCCGCCTTGAGGCGCTCGAACAGACGTCGCTTGAGACTCTCCGGATCACGGGTCAGCAGCTCGAGATCGGGATTGGACGGATCCGGCTCGGGTACCAGGTCCAAGAGGTAGAAAGTCCCACCCGAAGCCGTCGCCAGATCGGCGACGATGGCCGAAACGATGCTCCCCGCCGCCCCGGTCACCACAAAGACGGAGTCTTCACCCAACTTCATCTCGTCCAATCCAGTGGGCACCAGCTCTTCGACCAGACCCACTGTCCAGCGGCGGCCCGCCTTGTAGCCGACTTCGACAACTCCCGGATCGCGGAGTGTCTCGGCCATCAACAACTTTGCCAGGGCCGTCGTCGTACGGCTCGGCCCAAAGTCGACAGCCTTGACCAGCGCGTCGGCCCGCTCTCGCTTGAAGGTCTTGGCAAAGCCCACGACCGCGCCGCCCAGCGGCGCCAGGGCGCCCGCCTCGTCGTAGCCGTGCTGGCCGCCGAGACGGGTTCCCACCACCAGAAAGGTTCCCGGCCGGCCGATCTCCTCGTAGAGCTCCCGCATGGTGGTGAAAAGCCGCTTGACCCGGACATCGATGGCTTGTCGCCAGCCCTCGAGCGAGATATCGGCGATATAACCCTCTTCGTCCAGTGCCGGCAGCCAATAGACACCCTTGATCGAGCCCTCCTGCCGCCATCCTGCGAGGCGCTGGCGGAGGCCATCGCCCTCCAGGGCCGGGTCGATGACGAGTGTCTCGACCCCGATCTTTGTCAGCTGATCGACAAGCGCTTTGCCGATGCCACCGCCGTCCGACATCACCACCACCCGGCTACCTCTGCCGAGGGTGACATTTGTCGCCCGACAGTTCTCGAGATCGGGTCGCAGAACGGGTACCGGCACGCGACGGGGTATCGAGTCGGCCGTCTCCATGTCGCCAATCAGCTTTTCGCCCGCGTCTGGAGCCTCCGCCGGCTGCTCATCGGTGGTCATCGGCTCGGGAGTCGGTGCCGGGGGTTCACCCGCCGCTCCCGGTGCCAGATCGGGACGCCGGTCGTAGACAAACTGGATGGCGTGGGCCAGCGTCGGGAAGTCCCGCAGCTGGAGATCGTCGTCGCGTGGGATTCCCCACTCCTCACGGATCGCCGCAAAGGTCTCCGCCTGCTTGACCGTGTCGATACCCAGATCGGCCTCCATGTCCAGATCCAGATCCAACATGTC
>CALILB010000016.1 GCA_938016625.1 uncultured bacterium
TTCTACACCTACGCCTTTGGCAAGCTGACCAATGGGTTCCTCGCCGACCACTCCAACCTCAAGTACTTCTTCGCCACCGGGGTCCTGGTGTCGGCAGTCTTGAATCTGGCCATGGGATGGTCGACGGTTCTCTGGGTCTCGGTCGTCCTCTGGGGTCTGAACGGATGGTTCCAGGGTTTTGGTGCCCCCACCGGTGTCGTGGCCATGGCCGCCTGGTTCAGCAATCGGGAGCGGGGCCGGATGTACGGCATCTGGAGCACCGCCCACGCCATCGGCGAGGGGCTGACCTTTATCGGTGTTGCCGGTCTGGTCACTCTCTGGGGATGGCGCGCGGGATTCTGGGGGCCGGGCGCGCTGTGCATCCTGGTGGCGGTCGCCCTGGTCTGGTTGATGCAGGACCGCCCGCAGACCATGGGGCTGCCCCCCATCGCCGACTTCAAGAACGACCACTTGAGCGCTGCAACTCAGGACCAGCAGCGCCGGGAGACCATCTGGGCGACCCAGCGATCAGTGCTGAAGATCCCGGCCATCTGGGTGTTGGCGCTGTCGAGCGCCATGATCTATGTCACCCGCTACGCGGTCAACAGCTGGGGCATCCTCTATCTGCAAGAGGAAAAAGGCTACTCCCTGATCCAAGCCGGCGGCATGCTGACTGCCAACACGATCACTGGAATCATCGGTGCACTCGCCTACGGCTTCGCCTCGGACAAGCTGTTCAACGCCCGGCGTCCACCGGTGAATCTGATCTTTGGCATTCTGGAGCTCGCCGGTCTGCTGCTTATCTTCTTTGGCCCGCCGGACAACCCGCCCCTGATGATGGCGGCCTTTCTCCTGTACGGATTTGGGCTGACCGGGCTGGTGACCTCTCTCGGTGGTCTGTTCGCCGTGGACATCGCGCCCAAGAGGGCGGCTGGAGCGGCCATGGGTATTATCGGCGTCTTCAGCTACGTGGCAGCGGCCACTCAAGAACGTATCAGTGGGTATTTGATCGAGCAGGGAACGACATTCGTCGACGGTGTACGCCATTACGACTTTAGCCATGTCATCTGGTTCTGGATCGGGTCGTCCGTGATCTCGTTGATTCTGGCGAGCTCTCTCTGGCGGGTCAGGCACAGAGACTAGGAGGGAGGCAGGGTCATGGATCGAAAGAAAACCATCTACGACGTTGCCACCATCGGCAACTACACAAAGGACACCATCATCACTCCGGACGGGACCCGGCAGGTGGACGGCGGCGGTGTACGGTATGCCGCTCATGCCGCGGCCAGTCTGGGCTTCAAGGTAGCCGCCATCACCCGCTTGGCCGCTGCTGACAGCCACGTGCTGGATGCCCTGGAGGCGGCGGGGATCGACGTCTACGCCTGCGAGACTCCGGAGTCGACACACATGTGTCTGGACTACCCCACCGGCGATGTGGACAAGCGGATTCTGACGGTGGCTTCCACCGCCGGCTCTTTCACGCCGTTTCAGATCCGGGGGGTCGATGCCAAGGCCTTTGTTGTCAGTGCCTCCATTCGCGGTGAGGTCTCACTGGAAGTCATCCGCGAGCTGAGATCAAAAGACGACACGACGATCAGCTTGGATGTCCAGGGATTCATTCGTGTCGCCGCCCCCGACGGGCGTCTCGAGCACCGCGAGTGGTGGGAGAAGCGTGACGTGCTGTCGCAAGTCGACATCCTCAAGGCGGATGCCGTCGAGGCCAGATTCCTGACCGGGGAGACCGACATCGAGACCTCAGCACGGATGCTGGCGGATCTCGGGCCGAGCGAAATCATCATTTCGCACAGCGACGGACTTTTGGTTCATGCCGATGGTGAGTTTCATCGCGCCCCGTTCCACGCCGGGAGCCTCGCCGGTCGAAGTGGTCGAGGCGATACCTGCGTCGGTTCGTATGTGGCACGGAGGCTGACTTCTCCACCGGCCGAGGCCACCGTCTGGGCCGCCGCTGTGGCCAGTCTGAAGATGGAACACGAAGGCCCGTTCAGCGGGACGACCGACGATGTCGTCGATTTGCTGGAAAAGAAATACGGGGTGGTGCACTGCACGTAAAGATGCGCATCCAAAATTACATTTTTCAAATAGCAGGGGTGCACTTGCCCCTGAAAAACCCATAGGAGGGTACTTGTCATGAAAGGCCTAGTGCTCGATGCTGTGTGGGAACCCAAACCGACCTACAAAGTGTCCGACTGGGAGCAGCAGACCGGCAAGGCGATTACCGGCAACGCCATCTGGCGCAACCCAAATCTCGAGGTGAAGTCCTGGCCCGACCCGAAGCCCGGACCCAAGCAGGTCCTGCTGGAGATCCAGGCCTGCGGCGTGTGCGGCTCCGACATGCACTTCTACGAGACCGATGACGACAACTACATCCTCTACCCCGGTCTCACCAAGTTCCCCACCATTCTGGGACACGAGTTCACGGGCAAGGTGGTGGAGCTCGGCAAGGAGGTGACGCTGCTCGAGCCGGGCGACATGGTGACGGTCGAGGAGATGATCTGGTGTGGTCGCTGTATCCCCTGTCGCAACGGCTACCCAAACCACTGCAGCAATCTCGAGGAGATCGGCTTCACCATCCCGGGCGCTTTTGCCAACTACCTCGCCGTGGACGAAAAGTTCTGCTGGAAGATCGATGCCATCGCCGAGCGCTTTGGCAGTGAAGAGATGGCCTACATCGTCGGCGCCCTCAGCGAGCCGACCAGCGTCTCCTACAACGCGATGTTCGAGCGCGCGGGGGGTTTCCGTCCCGGACACTATGTCGATGTCTACGGCGCCGGCCCCATCGGCCTGGCAGCCATCGGACTGGCAAAAGCGGCGGGTGCCGGTCTCATCGTCGCC
>CALILB010000017.1 GCA_938016625.1 uncultured bacterium
GTCCTCTGGCTGATCGCCGGTGTCGGGCTGCTGCTGGTGGCCAACGGTCGCTGGCTCTTCCCACCGGCCGCCTGGCTGGTGCTCGTCGGCTGGTTGGTCTTTCTCGAGCGCTCCCCCCTGGGGCGCGGTCTGGCGATCGGCTCGACCCTCTTCGTGCTTGTCCAGTTCGTGGTCTGGCGCGGCATCATCCCGGCACCCGGACTGCTCTACTATCTGATCGCCGGCATCTATGGTCTGGTCTATTTTCTCGCCCTGGCGGCTCACCGGTTGGTTGCGCCCCGGATCCAGGGTCTTCAATCGACCCTGGTCCTGCCTCTGGCCTGGGTGAGCCTCGAGTTCGTCTTCCAGCGCTGGATCACACCCTATGGCAGCTGGATCTCGCTGACCTACTCCCAGACCGAGAACCTCGCCCTGATGCAGCTGGCTTCCATGACCGGGCTGGCGGGGATCTCGTTTCTCATGGTCTGGCTCGGCTCGCTCATGGCGTGGGTGTTGCGCCCGGGTCGTTCCTCACCCGCGCGCTGGCGTGCCCTGGGTGTCTACGGGGCGGTTTGGTTGGCCGTCGTCTCCTTTGGCCACCTCCGGCTGTCTCGCTCTTCGTCGACGGGCGAGGTCGTTCGCACCGCGGCGATCGTGCCCTCACCCACCATCATGGATGAGATGGAGGGAGCGCTCGCCCCGGTCCGTCGAGGTGAGGAGCTCTCGCCGTCGTCACTCGAGGCGATCGGGGCCATCGCCGGGCGCCTCAACCAAGATCTTCTGGCCCGTAGCCGCCACGAGGCGCGGGCGGGCGCCCGCATCGTCGCCTGGTCGGAGACCGCCGGCCGGGTCCTTGTCGACGACGAAGCGGTGCTCCTCGAGGAGGCCGGTCGCCTGGCGGTGGACGAAAACGTTTATCTTTTTCTCGCCTATGGTGTTTGGGATCCCTCCGCCCGACCCCCTTTCCAGAACAAGGTCGTCGCCATCGATACCGCGGGCAAGCCGGCCTGGCACTACCACAAGGCGCATCCGATCGTCGGTGCCGAGTCGCCGTTCATGGCGGCCGGCGAGCGGCTCATCCACGTCCTGGAGACACCTTACGGTCGTATCGGCGCGGTCATCTGTCACGACCTAGACTTCCCCGCCCTGTTACGGCAAGCGAGCAAAAAGAGGATCGGGCTCGTCATCGGTCCTGCCGACGATTGGTCCGAGATCACCCCGCTCCACGCCGACATGGCGACGCTGCGGGCGATAGAGAGCGGCTTCTCGCTGCTGCGGCCGACCAGCGATGGTCGCTCGCTCGCCACCGACAACCGGGGGCGGGTCATCGCCCGGCTCGACTACAGCGACGACGTCATGGTCGCCTTTCTGGCGGCCGAGCCGGTGGCCACCCTCTATGGCAGAGTAGGCGACCTCTTCTCCTGGCTCTGCGTCCTGGGGCTGGTGGTGATGTCCGTGCGGTCTTTCGTCTCTCCCCACCACCGGAGCTCGAACGGAATCTCCTCCGGCGCCGCGTAGTCGGCCGCTACGTCCAGCACCAGTCTCGTCTCGCTGGCTAACGGAATCCTCGGCGTGGTGTGGAAGGAGCGTCGTTTGCCGACCCGATAGGTAACGGTTCCGAGATCGGCATCGCCGGTGACGATCCGGGCCTCGGCCCGGACACCCTGGTGGGACGCCAGCGAGAAGTCGAGAGACAGCAGTCGACCGATGGGCTCGACCTCCGGGAGTCTCAGCTCGTAGGTTGGTGGCGCCAGACTCTGCAAGACCAACTGCCCGCGCTCCTGCACACCGACACGCTTATGAGGATGGCTCACCAGCACCAGAGCCGGGCCCCGGACCCGAAACGGCGAAGAGTCGATCATGATCACCTGCTCCGGCGGCACCCGCTCCAGACGTTGCCGGTAGAAGTCGCCTAGCCGCTCGTCCTCCAACCAGCTCTGCTTGAAGACCTCGGCGTCGGCGGCGTCGAGCTCTACGACCGGCACCTGATCCAACGGACCCCGTCTGACGAATGCCCGTGTCTCCCGCCGCTCCCTCATTGCCATTCGACGGATTCTGACCTCCGAGTAGACGAGTCGGCCCTCGAGGTCATCGACGCCGTTGACGAATTTGCGGCCGGCGATGCTGGCTGTCGGCGGCACCGCGACCCGATAGACGTAGCTGTTGGCCGTCGAGGCCAGCAGAGCGACAAAGACCACGGCCGCGGTACGCGCCACCCACGGTCTTGCCAACAAACGGAAGCGACCGGCGGCCCATCGCCAGCCCTCTACCAGCAACCAGGCCGCCGACAGCGCGACAAACGGGGTCAGTGTCAGCCAGTTGTGAGCACTCGGGTTGGCGGTGGTCAGGGCATAGATGACGACATAGCCCACCACATAACTGACCAACATGACCCAGTAGAGCGTCTGCAGCGAGCCCCGGTGCTTTCGCAGCCCGGTGACGGTTGCCGTCACCATCCCCGCCAGCCCGAGCGACCCCAAGATCTTGCCGTGAAACTCCTTCGACAGCAGGCTCTCGACACAATGGACCAGCTGATTGAGGTGCGATCCCCCACCTCGGACCTCACCTTTGCGCTCGTAGTCCCGCAGCGTCTTGGCAAAAGAACGCCTGTAGATGTCGGGTTCGAGCAGAACGTAGGGGTTCAACGCCAGAAAGACGACCACCGAGGTGGCACCGGCCGACACCAACCACAGCAGATGTCGCTTGTCCTGACGAGCCAACCAGAGTGCGGCCACCGTCAGCGGTATGGCGATCGGCCCGGCGTTGAACTTGCTGGAGAGTGCCAGGCCGATGGCGGCGCCTGCCGCCAGATACGACCACAGAGAGGGCCGACTGACCGCTCTCATGCTCAGATAGAACGCGATCAGGGTGGTGAGCACCAGCAGGATGTCGGGCTTGTAGATCACCGACTGGCGGATGTGCCAGGGCACGATCGACAGCAGAAAGGCCGCCAGCAGACCCACCCGGCTGCCCGCCAGGCGGCGGCCGATGACAAAGGTCATCACAAGACTCAGACAGCCCATTACCACCTGGGTGAGACGACAGAGAAAATAGGTGGTCGAAGTAAACCCCCGGCGCGCAAAGACCTCGAAGATCGGGTTGCCGGTCAGCTCGTGGAGCTGGTCGCTGACCCAGAGAACGGCGGCCTGTGGCAGATAGGAGAGGCTGGGATGAAAGCCGTTGACGGGGCGCAAGCCCCCGCCACGCAGCAGCGAGCCTATGTTGAACAGACCGTAGCGCTCGTCCCAGAACCGGCCCACGTTGAGACCCACGGAAGCATCCCAGAGCCGCAACCCAAAGCTCCAGACCAGAAGCAGGGCGAGCAGCAGCCAGACCGCCCGTTGGGAGAGGTCGTCCTGCTGCAGGGCATCGTCGAGATCGTTTTTAGCCGACAGGGTCTTCAGTCTCTTCTTCAGAATCAGATGGTCTCTGCGAGCCGCCCGCCGTTGCCCCTCCCGGTGGCAGCCAGCGGAGAGCATAGGCGGGGATCTCCTCGATCGAGCGCTCGCCCGGGTATCGCACCTCCAGGGTAACCCCCGCCGGTGGAATCTGGAACCGGGGGATGAAGTAGAAAGACCCACGAGGCTTTCTGGACTTCGCAATCCAGGTCAGATCCTGTGGTTCGCCCTCTACCAGGACCACGGTCTTGATATTCGCGACCGATCGTTCGGGGGACCAGATCCAGGGGGTGATCAACTCCCCCTCCACGGCGCTCGGCCCGAGGCTCGCCTGCCATCCCTGGTGGGATGCCTTGGTGAAGGCGATGCCGGTGTTCGGCCTCTCCCGTTGCCACGGATCGAAGACGATGGCGATAGCCGGGCCCCGGCGTCTGAGCAGCGCCGGTTCGAACAGCAGGGCTGTCGCAGTAGATCCCCGCGCCGCGGCCAGGCGTTCGGCCACTCCGGCTCTCTGCTCGTCACTCACCGTCGAATCTACAAGCCAGACCTCGGCGTCACATCGCGCTCGCTCTTCCGGCGAAAGCTCTTCGAGCCGCTCGTAGAAGTGGACCACCGCCCGGTTCTGCCCCCGACCCAGGGTCGATGGCAACTCTGTTAACTCCGAACAGATCTCCCGCCCCTGCAGGGGCTTCATCCTGTTCTTGATGGCCGTGGTGGCCATGTCCCAGGTGGCCGGAGCCACCCTTACATAGACGAACCGCGTCCCAGGCACGATCGTCAGCACCACGAGTGCCAGGACCGCGGCCGTCGACACCGCGCGGCGCCAGGGCGCCTCGCCGTAGACCCGGGTCAAAAGCCCGAAGATGACCCAACCCGCCGCCAGGGAGGTGACCAGGGTCATCGGCAGGACAATGGTAAAGCGTGTAAACGGCGAGACGACGGCACAGCCGGCCGAGTAGGCGTAGAAGAAAGCCAGTGGAACCGCGATACGACGGCGCAGCAGAGGATCGGTGAAGCGGCTAAAGACAAGAATTGTGAGCAGCACGATGCCGACCAGGGCGAGGGTGCCGATCACCGCCCCGTGATAGTCGCTGCGCGCCAGCAGCTCGAGCTGCCGCAGCGGAGCGTTCAAGTGGCTGCCGCCGTACTTGCCGGCCTGTTGCTCGTAACGCCGGAGATTGTGGCGAAAGAAGATCAGCGTCCCCACAAAATGGGGGTTGAGAACCAAGAAAATCGTCGCCGACAGGACACCGGCGATGGCCAGCCAGAACCAGATCCGCTTGCCGTGGCGCCAGTTGAGGACCGTGGAGACGACCAGGGGGATCGCGGTGATGCCACCGTTGAGCTTGGTCGCCAGCGCCAGCCCGATGACGGTGCCCGACAGGGTATAGGTCCCCAACGACGGCCGCTCGGCCGCACGCATGATCACCAACAGGGCCAACGCACACATCATCACCAGGAGCACATCCGGCTTGAAAAAGCCTACGTGGTGCAGGTAGCGAGGCACCATCGAGAAGATCAGCGCGGCCAGCAGCCCCGCCTCCGGCGAGAACATCCGATAGCCGAGAAGAAAGACCAGCAGCAAGGCACCGGCGCCATAGAGCACACACATGGATCGCGCGATCAGATAGGCGAGGGGGGTGAAGTTTTCACCATCGTGTATCGCCAGCGCCGGCCAGCCGGTCCACTGGTGGACCGTCTCGATACCCGCGAGGACGGCCGTCTGCGGCAGGTAGGCGAGGCTGGGGTACCAGAAGCTGGCCGGGCGCCACGAGTCGCTGAAGATGAGTGACTGGACGTTCTCCAGCGAGTAGCGCTCGTCGTAAAATCGCGGACGGCCCGGTGCGAGACCGTAGCTCGCATACCAGAGGCCGATCACCAGATACCAGACGAGAAGCGCCAGCAGCGCCCAGCGGACCCATCGGGGGATGGGGCGATCGGGCAGGATGAGCTCTGGTCCACGCATCATTCCTACTCGATATAGCCCAGCGACCGAAGCTCTTCCAGGGTCTCCTCGTCGAGCTCCACCTCTTCGGGAGCCTCATCACTGCGCGCGGCCTCCAGAATGCTCCGCAGTCGCTCTTCGAGACGGCGGGTGACCCCCTTCTCCGACTGCGAGAGGTCGGTCTTCTCACCGGGATCGGACTCGAGGTCGTAGACGCGGACTTGGCCGGTGGAGAGATCGATCTCGAGCTTTCGCGGCCACTCGATGATCGCCCTCCGCTCCGGCCCGTAGAGGGTTCCCTCGGCCACCAGCGGCCGCGGATCCAGACGTTTTCGCTTCGTCAGTCGAGGCCACAGAGAGCGCGCCAGGGGATTCGACTCACCCGAGGCCCCAACCGCGTCGAGGATGGTGGGCGGTATATCGATCACGGAGACCGGAAGCGCCTCCCGGCCGCCCTCTACCGATGGCCCCCAGACAACCAACGGCACGTGGAGCAGCTCCTGATAGACAGAGTGTCCGTGCTCGAAGCTGTCATGGTCGAACAGCTCCTCGCCATGATCGGAGGTCAGAATGACGAGGAGATTCTCGAACAGGCCCCGTTCAGCCAGGGCCTCGAAAAACCGATCGAGCTCCTGATCCACAAAGGCGATCTCTTCGTCATAGGCGGCGGTAATAAAGGCCCTCTCGTCTTCGCTCACATCGTCGACGCGCTCACGTATCTTTCTGGGGGCATAGACGGGCAAAGAGAACCGGTCCTCGTAGGGGCCGGTGTATCTACTGCGAACCGATGCCGGCGGATCGTAGGTCATGTGGGGATCGAACAGATGGACGAGCAGAAAGAAGGGTTGTTCCTGGCGGTCATCGATCCAGCTCGTGGCGAGATCCACCACCTCGTCGGCCCGGCGCCGGCGCTTGTTGGAGGCGGCTTGGTAGTCGTAGGTGTCGAAACCGCGATTCAAACCGAAGCGGGGTTTCAACCAGGGGTTGTTGATGATGGCGCCGGTGGCAAAACCCTCCCGTTGGAGCTCTCCGGCCAGGGTCGAGATCGTCTTGTCCAACCGAGTGGACTTTGGACGCACCTTCCCTTCGGCCCGATAGCCGACGCCATGGCCCGCGGGCAGCCGGCCGGTCAGAATCGAGCCAAAGGTGGGTAGTGTCCAGGAAGAAGTGGCCATCGCGCGCTCGAAGACCACCCCGCCGGCGGCCCAATGATCGAGCCGGCTCGATGTGTCGCGTGTGTAGCCATAGATTCCCAGATGATCCGCACGCAGGGTGTCCACCACGATGAGCACCACCCCTTGCGGCCGCTCGACGGAGCAACCCACGAGAGCCGGCAGGATCAGCCAGAGGAGGACTGTGGACAGGCGGGCAGGGATGCCCCTACCGCGGTTGTGCTTTTGCTGCGACATCGACCCAGATTGGAGACCGCGCTGGACTGTTGTCTTCTGCTGCGACGCCTCTCGAGGAGCCGGAATCCTAGCACTTCTCCTTTCTTCCACCCAGAGCAGGCTGCCGCTCTTTGCCACTCTCACCGGGCACTGGATCGAAGCCGGTGCCCGAACCCGACTCCGGCCTGCTCCTTCGGGCCTTTTTTGATGCTGACAGTGAAATTTCTCGCCGCCAAAGTCCCCGGAGCCTCTCTATACTACGATGCATGTTCGAGCTACTTTCCAAATGGGATATCGGTCTCGCTGCTGCTACAGCGCTTCTCGCCTTCGGGGAAGCGACAGCTCTTTGGATAGCACGGCGCAAGGGTCTGACGCAGAACGTCTCACGCCTGGTGACCCATGGTGGGATCGGGTTGCTGATGATCGTCTACGCCTGGCTCTCCCTGAGCTGGTTGCAGACCTTTCAGTTGATGGGAGAGACGGGGGATTTCTCCCTGTCCCCCACGATCAACTGGAACTACGTAATCTTGGGATGGGCACTGGCGCTGCTGATCTCGTTCGAGATCGTGTCCCATCTGCGCGCCATCAGACAAGGGCTCACTCGCAATGTCTCGCGCCTCGCCACCCGTCTGGTGATGCTTATTCTGATGCTGATCATGCTGAGCATCACCGTGCAGAAGTGGGACCTCTTCCTCGACGAGTACGAGGCGTCCTACATCACGAGCCTTCCGACCGCGACTCCTCGCCAACCTTAGCGGTCCTTTTGCGCCAGTAGCGGGCAATGCCGTCGACCGACATGGTGCGCGGATTGGCCAACTCGTAGGCGCGAAAGGCTCCAGCATCGACGCCGAGGGCCTCGGCCCGCCGGCGCATGAGATCCGCAAAGCGGTCGCTCATTGACGCCCGGTCCAACCCTTCTTCCAACATTTCGCGGACTTCGGCGGCACCCTCATCCAGCAGCCTCTCGAACCGGTCGAGTTGCTCGTTGACAGCGGTGGTGGGGCCGAAATGTGTGCGATAGATGGTCGAGAAGGACTCCCGTCGCAGGCGCGAGAGGCTCTCCTTCCAGGCCTCCAGATCGAATTCCGGGGGTGGTGCGGGTATATCGATCCAGGTCCGGTCGCCGATCCGAATCCCAGCCGCATCACCGACAAAGGCCACGTCGTCGAGCCGGAAGACGTGGTGGTGCCAGGCGTGGCCCGGTGTCGAGATCGCACCGATTCGCAGCCCGGCGGCTTCGATGACGGCACCGTCCTCGACCGCCACTACCCTCTCGGCCGGGGCCGGGAGGGTCTCACCCCAGAGCGAATCCATCCGGTCGCCGTAGATCCGCCCGGCGCTGGCCAGGAGCTTGGTGGGATCGATCAGGTGGGGCGCCCCGACTTCATGGACATAGACATGGGCACCCCGCTGCGCCCACCAGCCGGCGGCGCCCGCGTGATCCAGATGAATGTGGGTGACGAGCACATGCCGGATCTCCTCCGGCTCGACTCCATGCTCCGCCAGACGGTCGAGGAGATGCGGCAGGGTCGACCCGGGCCCTGTCTCCACTAGCACCGGACCCTCCTGCCCAAAGACCAGAAAGGCCGCAATCACTTCGGCCAACCCGCCAAATTCCAGATCGAGGGTTTCGATACGCATACCCGATGCTGTCACGGGAGGCTCCTACCCGCCCACCCCGGCCGGCACGGTGGCCAGCCGCTTCGTCAATCTGCGGTCTTGATTTCCGGCACCCAGGTCTCCATGCCGGTGGCCGGCCACCCGGTCTCCACCCCAAACAGCTCCGCCAGCATGAGGCCTGTCCCCCTCAGATCCGGACTGTCGGGGATGCGCCCGCTCGACACGCCGCCACCCGCGGCGACGAAGAAACAGTGGATGTCGTGCTCCAGCGCCGTGCGGATCCCGTGGTCGGACATCACGATCAGGATGTCGTCCTCGTCGAGCCCATCGAACAGCCCGCCCAGACGCTCGTCCATGTAGCGGTAG
>CALILB010000018.1 GCA_938016625.1 uncultured bacterium
TTCTACACCGACGAGGTCGAGACCCACGCCCTGACCAACGTGCACTTGACGCTCCAACGCGGGGACTATGTATCGATCTCCGGCCCGTCGGGTTGCGGCAAGACGACCCTGCTCTCCATTCTGGGTCTCCTCGACTCGCCAACCGAGGGCCAGTACGTGCTCAATGAACAGTCGGTGGACGGGCTCGGTTTCGCCGACCGCGCACGCATCCGGAACCGTGAGATCGGGTTTATCTTTCAGGCCTTCAACCTGATCGGCGATCTCACCGTCTACGAGAACGTCGAGCTGCCGCTCTCCTATCGTGGGATGGGCTCCGGCGAGAGGAAAGAGCGGGTAATGGAGGCGTTGGAACGGGTGTCGATGTCGCATCGCACCAAGCACTACCCGTCGCAGCTCTCCGGTGGCCAGCAGCAGCGTGTTGCGGTCGCCCGGGCAGTGGTCGGCCAGCCTTCGATCCTGCTCGCCGACGAGCCCACGGGCAACCTCGATTCGAAAAACAGCGAGTCGGTCATGACGCTGCTGGACGAGCTCCACGAGCAGGGGGCCACCATCTGTATGGTGACCCACGATCCGCGCTGGGCGCGGCACGCCAATCGCAATGTGAGTCTCTTCGACGGCCGCATCGTGGCCGAGGAAGCCATCGTCGACGAGCCCCACGAACCCGTGGCCACCGGGGTCTAGTCGTGGCCGATCTCCTGCGCAACCTCCGCCGCACGGTTCGGGTTCTCGCCAAGAGCCCGCGATTCAGTCTGACGGTAATTCTGACTCTGGCCATCGGCATCGGCATCAACGTCGCCAACTTCAGCATCGTCGAGTCCTTTCTCTTCCGGCCGCTGCGCTACGACAACCCCGACGAGTTGGTCCACCTGTACCGGATCGACAAGGCAAAAGGCTACGACCAGCTTCGCTTTTCGCTGCCGAGCGTCGTCGACCTCGAGGAGAGAGCCACAAGCTTCCAGGGCATGGCGGCCTACAACTACTTCGGCGCCAACCTGGCCGGTGGTGGAACCGAGGCCTTGGGTCTGACGGTCAGCCGGATGAGCGGCAACATGTTCGAGGTGCTGGGGGTCGAGGCCGCACACGGGCGCACATTCTCCGCGGCGGATGCCGTCGACGATCGGATCATCGTACTCAGCCACGGTCTGTGGCAGCGACATTTTGGCGGTCGTGAGGAGCTCGTGGGGCAGCCCATCGAGATCGACGAAGAGCCCTACGTTGTCATTGGCGTCATGCCACCCGATTTCAACTTCCCCTTCGGCGGTGTCAAAGCCTGGGTCCCGATCGACACACACGATGAGCGTTGGGACCGCGAGGTGCAGAACTTCATGCCGGTGGCCCGCCTCGAGCCCGGCGTCGCACTCGGTCAGGCCGAGGCAGAGCTCGCCAGCCTGTATGCCGATATCCAGCGTCAGCACTATCCGGATGACGAGCACATCGGCACCCTGGTCAAGCCGCTCAGGGAGTCGCTGCTTTTTCTCTACGACATGGTCAGACTGATGTTGGCGCTTTTGACCGTGGCCTCGGCATTCCTCCTGCTCATCATCTGCACGAACATCGCCAACCTCTTTCTGCTACGGGCGATCACCCGCGAGCGGGAGGTGGCGGTGCGCGCGGCCCTGGGAGCCGGACGGATCTCCCTGGTGAGAAAACTCCTTGCCGAGGGCCTTGTCCTGGCCCTGGTGGGTGGTGCGTTGGGAGCGTTGGTGGCCTTCTGGCTGCTAAAGGCCCTGGCGCCTGTCATCCCCGAGGACCTCTACCGCGTCGGCGAGATCGGGTTGGATGGCAGCGCGCTGCTCTTCAGCCTGTTTGTCTCGCTGGTGACTGTGACGGTCTTTGCCGTGCCGCCCGCGCTGAGAGCTTTCAGATCCGATCTCACCCTGAGCCTCAAGGACGCCGGCGCCTCGACCCAGGGGAGCGTCAAGGCCCGCCGCTCGCAGGACCTTCTGGTTGTCGCCCAGGTGGCCGTCGCGGCCACGCTCCTGGTGGGCACCGCCCTGGCCGTGCGTAGCTTCGTCAACATGCGCGATGTCGAGTCGGGCTTCGACCTCGACCAGGTGCTGACGGTGCAGATGACCCTGCCCAAGACCGCGTACCCGGAGCCGGTGCAGGTTGCCGACTTCCACCGCCAGGTGCTGGAGCGGGTGGAGTCGCTGCCCGAGGTCGAGTCGGCAGCCTTTATCCAGCCCCTGCCGATGAATTTCGAGAGCTGGGATGTCGAGATCGAGGTCGAGGGCCAGGAACAGCCCGACGGCCGGAAGCCTTCGGTCGGCGAGCACTTCGTGAGCTCGGACTACTTTGCCGCCATGGGCATACCTCTTGTCGAGGGCCGCACCTTTGGCGATCAGGACGGGCTCGAGGCCCCGACCGCCGTTATCGTCAATCGGACCATGGCCGATAGGTTCTGGCCCGAAGCAAGTCCACTGGGCGAGAGGATTCGCTACGAACTGGCCGGTGAAGAGAAAGTCGCGACCGTGGTCGGAGTAGTGGGTGACACCAAACGGATGTTCCTCAACGATGAAGATCAAGCCATCGCCTTCTTCTCGCAGAGCCAGCGACCCTACCGCGGCAACTACCTCGTGGTGCGCACCAGCGGTGATCCCCTGGCAGCCACCTCGGAGGTTCGAGGACAGATCTGGTCGGTGCGTCCAAACCTGCCGCTGTCGACCATCCGGTCGATGCGCGAGGTGGTCGACCAGTCGATGCGGCCCTGGACCTGGAGCGCGCTGATACTCGCCATCTTTGCCGCCTTCGCCCTGTTTCTGGCCGGTCTTGGCATCTACGGCGTGGTGGGCTATGCGGCCAGCCAACGCACACCCGAGATCGGTGTGCGTATGGCGCTCGGGGCTGTCCCGCGGGACATCCTGCGGCTGATCCTGAAAAAGGCCCTGTCGCTTGCCGGGATCGGTGTGGCCTTGGGCGGTGTCGCAGCCCTGGGCTTGAGCCGCGCGATGGGAGCCGTGCTCTACGGTGTGGGCGCGAGCGACCCCGCGACCTACGCCCTGGTGCTGATCGTGCTCGGTGCCGTGGCCGTCATCGCCTCCCTGGCGCCGGCCGTACAGGCCTCCCGGGTCGATCCCGCCATCGCACTACGCCACGAATAACGTCACGGGCCCATTCGCAGTCGGGATCTACCGCTGAATTAGGTATCCTGATCATTCAATGGCCGTCTCGCCCGCGGTTCTCATCGCAGATGACCAGCCGGATGTCCTGGAGTCCCTGCGCCTGCTGCTCAAGGGCGAGGGTTATCGGATCACGCTCGCGAGCTCGCCCACCGAGGTGCTGGCGACCGTCGGCGAGCGCGAGTTCGACGTCGCCATCATCGATCTCAACTACACCCGGGACACCACCTCGGGCCGCGAAGGGCTCGATCTGCTGAGCGGACTGCGAGAGCTCGACCCCACCCTCTCGGTCGTGGTGATGACCGCCTGGGGCAGCATCGAGCTGGCGGTCGAGGCCATGCGGCGCGGGGCCGGCGACTTCTTCGAGAAACCCTGGGACAACGAGCGGGTGCTGTCGATCGTCCGCACCCAGATCGAGTTGCGCCAGGCGCGCCGCCGGGGCGAGCGGCTGGAGGCGGCACATCGCGTGCTGCGTGGCGAAGCCAAGCCGGAGTTCATCGCCGAGTCCGCCGCCATGCAGCCGGTACTGGAGCTCATCGAGCGGGTTGGCCCCTCGGACGCCAACGTTTTGATCACCGGTGAGAACGGCACCGGCAAGGGAGTGGTCGCACAGCTCCTCCACGCGGTCTCGCCACGTGCCGCCGGACCCCTGGTGACGGTCAACACCGGCGGGCTCTCCGAGACCATCTTCGAAAGCGAGCTCTTTGGCCACGTCAAGGGTGCGTTTACCGATGCCAAGGCCGATCGCATCGGCCGCTTCGAGATGGCCGACGGGGGAACCCTCTTCCTCGACGAGATCGGCAATCTGCCGGCTGCCCAACAGGCGAAGCTCCTGCGAGTCGTCGAGACCGGCGAGTTCGAAAGGGTCGGTGCGTCCCGTACCCAGCAAGCCGACGTGCGGATTCTCTCGGCGACCAATGCCGACCTCGAGTCCGAGGTGGCGGCGGGTCACTTTCGCAAGGACCTCCTCTACCGATTGCGGACGGTCGAGATTCCCATCCCCCCGCTCAGGGCGCGGCGGGAGGACCTCGCGCTTCTGGCCCGGCACTTTCTGGATCGCCACCTGACCAAGTATGGAAAGCGGCTCGAGGGATTCGAGGACTCGGCCCTAGAGGCCATGCGCAAGCACGGTTGGTCCGGCAACGTGAGAGAGCTGGACCATGCGGTCGAGCGTGGGGTGCTCATGGCTCGCGAGGAGCGGATCAACGTGGCGGATCTCGGGCTCGAACCGGGCGCCCAGACCGCCGGTGATCTGAACCAGATGACGCTCGAGGATGCCGAGCGCAAACTCATCCAGCAAGCCCTCGATCGCAGCCAGGGTAATGTCAGTCTCGCCGCCGAGGAGCTGGGGCTGAGTCGCAGCGCCCTCTATCGACGCCTCGAGAAGCACGGACTCAACTGACAAAATGTGCGGGGCATGATGATTCGTCCCCGCTTCCATCTGCGCTACGAGAACCGGCTGCTGCTGCTGGCGCTGGCGGTTGGACTGCCGGGCTCCCTGCTGGCGCTCGGCTGGCTGTGGACATCGAGCCTCAGCCAAGTCACCAAGTGGTCGCTTACCCTCGCTCTGGTGATCCTGTGGGTCTTCCTCGCCGCGCGGGTCCGCAAAAGGGCCGTCTATTCTTTGCGCACCATCGCCAGCCTGCTCGAGGCCATGCGACAAGAAGACTATTCCTTGCGCGGCCACCGCTCGGAGCCGGACGACGCTCTCGACGATGTCTTTCGAGAGATCAACCTGTTGAGCGACAATCTGAGTGGCCAACGCCTCGATGCTCTCGAAGCCTCGGCTCTGTTGCGAGCGGTGATGGCCGAGATCGATGTGGCCCTTTTTGCCTTCGACCCCGAGCACGAATTGCGACTCGTCAACCGAGCTGGTGAGCGCATTCTCGCCCGGCCCGGATCGAGACTCCTGGGAAGCTCGGCC
>CALILB010000019.1 GCA_938016625.1 uncultured bacterium
CGACATAGTCCTTGGTCTGGCCGTCCAGCCGCAGCAGCCATTCGAAGCCGGCGGCGGCATCGCCGGTCTCGCTCACCGAGTGGGCCACGACCATGCCAAAGGCGGTGCGCATGGTGCCGCTCGCCAGCGGATCGCGGATGATGATGGTGTCCCGCCAGCGGGGCAGCAGGAGATCATCCCAGTCGGCCGGTGCCTCGGCCGCGGTCACCGCATCCGAGTTGTAGATGAGTATCGGCACCGCCTCGTAGAGACCGAAGTAGAGGTCCTGCGGATGACGGCTGGTCGCCGGCAGGTGATCGGCCCAGGAGGGCCGGAATGGGGCCAGCAGCCCCTCGGCCGCGCCCCGCGAGAAGATGGTGTCCGGTCCACCAAACCAGACGTCGGCCTGTGGGTTGGCGGCCTCGGAGCGTACCCGGTCGTAGACGTCCTGGGAGCCCATGTCGAGCCATCTGACGTCGATCGTGGGGTTGAGCTCTTCGTAGGTGGTCTCCACCAGGGCCAGAAGATCCCGACCGTGCGGAGAGTAGAGCAGCAGCGGCGTCCGCCCGCTATCACAGCCCGCGGCGCCAAAGCCCAAAGCCGCGACCAGAAGAGCCGCCCACGCGACGCTCCGAATCCATGTCCTACCCCCGACATCCTTAGTCATGATCATCCTACCCTCCAGATCGACTTGTACTGACGGCCCACAAGCCCCCTCACTCCCCCAGTGCCAGCAGGTTGGCCAGCAGCCGGTAGGCCCCCGCCACACCGGCCGGCAGCTCCCGAAAGAAGGAGAGTCCGGTGTAGACATAGCTCCCCTCTCCCAGCGTGGCGACCAGCAGAGCCCCCTGTTGCTCCGGTTGATCGGGATCTTGCAGCACCAACAGCGGTGTGTAGGCCTCGTCCCAGGTACTCGCAAAGTAGAGACCCCGCTCCTGCACCCAGCCCAGCCAGTCGTCGGCGTCGATCTCGTTGGGTGTCTGGAACACAGCGTGATCCGGAGCCAGCACTCGGACCGGCGAAGTCTCGTCGGTTACGCGACCGTGCGGGCGGGCGATCTCCAACGGATAGGGAGCAAAGCCGCCCTCGACGAACTGGTACTGCTGGTACTGGACGATCAGCAGGCCACCGCTGCGCACATACTCCAGCAGTTTCGGGTTGATGCGTGCCAGCGCGGGTTCCTTTTCATAAGCCCTCGGGCCGACGATGATGGCGTCGTACGCCGACAGCTCACCGTTTGCCAGCTCACCCACCTCGAGAAGCTCAACCGGGACCCCCACCTCGCGGAGAAACTCGGGGACCCGATCCGCGGCACCGCGGATGTAGCCGACCCGGTCGAGCCCAGGAAGCCTCAGATCCAATGCTCGTATCTCCGTTCGTGCCGGCGTCGGGAGCCAGGAGGGTCGAACATGGGGATAGTCCACCACGGCATAGGACATATCGAAGCTGCCCCCGTCATCTAACACCGCCCTGACCGCGAGGCTATGGGCACCCGGTTGGAGGGCTTCGGCGTCCGGCAATGCCACCTGGATGACCTCACGACCCTGAGGCTCGTCGATCGCAAAAGGCAGTCGGATCGGCTCCGGCCAACCCGGCGGTAGCTCGACCTCGAGCTCTCCGCTCAGCCGGCGATCGGTGTTCGAGGTCAGGGTCACTTCTATGGTGGGGCTCGTCTCCGCCTGGATCGGCCAGACCACCAGAGCCGGCTCGACCGCCACCTCGAGCAGGGGAACGGCCCGCACCGGTCGCCGCACCTCGCCTCTTGCCTGGTCGGCATAGCGGTAGACCACTTCGCGCACCAGCCTGATCGGCACCCCCTCCAACGTCAACTCGCCGACGGCCACCAGAGGTGGAGCTTGGAGCGGCTCACCCCGCACCGCGGGCTCGGCGCTACTCCAGTCGTAAAGATCGCCCACGAGGGGCTGCAGCAAAAAGTAGGGTTGGGTCGGTGCGGCGTCCGCAGGCACCGTCGCTTCGAACGTCCACTCGGCAAGGGCACCGGCCTCGAGTCTCCCCGGCGTTTCTTTGGTGAGCGACACGCTCCAGCCATCGGGACTTTCGACCCCCACACCGCCCACCTCTAGCGGCCGGTTGGAGGAGTTCCACACCCCGACCGTGACCTCGGCCTGCTCGCCCAGGGCCACGGTCTCCCGGCTGCTCACCGCCTCCATCGCGATGCCTGCGGCGGCCGCCATCGCCGCGACCGTCACCCGACGCTTCTCCTCGATCAGCTCGGTGGCGGAGACCACTTCGGCTTCAGGGGAGCTGCCGGCGACAGCGGCAAGTGCCGCGGTCAGATGGCCATGAATTGCTGCCAGGGCCGGCAGAGCCGCCTCTAGTCGACTCGGGGAGAGCTCCGCTCTCGTCTCTTTGGCCAGCGACTCGACGGCGTCGAGATGAACCTGCGCCTCCCCTTTTGCCTCTCCCTCGTCCAGCCGCCCCGCAATAGCTTTCAAACTCGTATCGACACCGGCAAACAGATCCTTGCCTTCGGCACCCGCTCCCCCCGCTTCCCAGATCAAGTAGGCCTGCGCCGGCCCGATGCGTTGTGTGCGGCCCATATCCTGGGACCGGTGCATGCTACGGCTCGCCGCGGCGATCTGGGCCATCGATTTGCCGCTAAATGGGTCGATTCCCCCCAACGGAATCTCCACCGTTGCTAAATCTCGGTTCCACCACGCGGCGCGATAGAAGGCCCCGGGGCGCCATGGGGGAGAACCCGACGCCGTCAGCTGGGGGAACCTATCGGGATTACCGGCGAGCTCGAAAACCTCTCCGGCAATCACACCCGCGGCCCAGTGCTGACCATGGCGGGCACGGGCGTCGGCCGGAAAGATCGCCATCACGACCTGCGGCCTGAAACGGCGGATCACTCTGACCGAGTCCTCTTGCAGCACCTCGCGCGGCCAGCGCTCGAAGGTCTCCTCGAGCGACCGCGTGTAGCCGAAGTCGAAGGCCCGGGTGAAGTACTGGCGGCTCCCCTCGATCCGGCGGGCGGACTCGAGCTCACCCGTCCGGATCAGCCCGAGGCCCACCCCCAACTCCGGCCCCAGGAGGTTCTGGCCCCCTTCGCCGCGGGACAGCGAGAGGTAGGCGGCTTCGCCCCCAAAATCCCTGGCCACCACCGCCATCAGCGGGTTGTATTCATCGTCGGGATGGGCTCCGATCAGGAGCACCCGCTGATGGGTGGAGAGCTTCGCCAGGGCCCGGTCGACCGTCTCGATGCCACCGGTAGAGACCGGCTCGAGTGCCGCCGGTAGCGGTCCGGTCACACTCCGCGCCGGCACCGGGACCGCTGCCAGAACGGCCAGAAGAAGTGTCGCTGGCAAGATTCGCATTGCGGGCGATTCTACCCCGGCCACGAAATGCGTATACTGTCCCCCGCTATGATCATCAGACTCTACGACAACGCCAGCGGTGCCGAGCTGGGCACTCTCACCGAGGAGCAGCTCCAGTTCCTGATCGACAATCTGGAAGAAGAGACCTCGGACGACCAGGACTACTATCTGAACCCCAACACCCTCGAGCTGCTCGCCTCTCGCGGCGGCGACTCTTCGCTGATCTCCATCCTGCGCCAGGCCATGGGAGATAAGCAGGGGATCGAGATCCGTTGGGCTCGCGAAGAGTAGCCAACTTCGGTCGACAGATTTCGGTTGGCAGTGAAAAATTCTGTCAATCTGGGAAGCCGAGGGCCGTGCCCCCGGGGCTCTGGCCGGTAACCTGCGCCCAGATCGAGACTCCCCGCTGAAAAAAACCCGAGAAACAAAGGGATTTTGACCGTGAAACAGGTCACAACCCTATTTTGGGGCAGCGGGG
>CALILB010000020.1 GCA_938016625.1 uncultured bacterium
CTTGCTGTGGCACACGTAACAATTCGACCAACCTGAGCGCGGCTGTGACGGACGGGCGGTCTGCCGACGGAGCGACTAGGCGCTGAGGAAATAGTCTTCCGATGGCCCTCGACCACGGCGCGTGCACTCCTGGAGCGGAGCGGCAGACCGCCCGTCCGTCACCGTTGCGCCGTGCGAGCCCGGGTTCGGGACCGAAGGGAGCTCACCGGAGCGGAGCCATCTCCCGCGCAGCGGAGGCGAGCCCCCGGAGGCCCTGAATCCGGGCCACGATAAGCGCCCCGGTGACAGCACCAATCGGCCGGCACGGAGGCCGGCCGCTTCGAGGACCAGGTTGTCCCACACATCGTTGAGCGCCTCCTCCGTACCAGTCGGCTGATATTCTCCAAGGCATCATGCGCCGTATCCGCCTGACCACCGCCGGCGAAAGCCACGGACCGGGTCTCACCGCCATCCTCCAGGGTCTACCAGCCGGTCTCGAAGTCGACACCGACTTCATCCAGCGGGAGCTCGCGCGACGACAGCACGGCTTTGGCCGCGGCCGACGGATGCAGATCGAGCAGGACCAGGTCGACATCCGCGGTGGGGTGCGTGGCGGCACCACCCTCGGCTCGCCGATCGGTCTCTGGATACCCAATCGCGATTTCGACAACTGGCGCGGGGTGATGGACCCGGGCGAGCTGGATGCGGACAAGACCGAGCAGCGGCGGCTGCGATCGCCGCGCCCCGGTCACGCCGACCTCGCCGGTGGGCTCAAATATCTTCGCCGCGATCTGCGCGACATCCTTGAGCGCGCCTCGGCGAGAGAGAGCGTCGCGCGGGTAGCGAGCGGTGCCTTTGCCAAGCTGCTGCTGGCCGAGCTCGGGATCGAGATCCGCAGCGGCGTCCGCTCGCTCGGACCGATCGGTGCGGAGCGGCCGACACCGACTTGGGAGGAGGTTCTGGCGTTGGATGACGACTCACCGCTGCGGGCCATCCACTGCGATCTCGAAGATCAGATGGTGGCGCTGGTCGAGCAGATGAAGGAGGAAGGGGACACGCTGGGGGGTGCGGTAACCGTCATCGCCCACGGCGTCCCGGCAGGACTCGGCTCCCACGTCCACTGGGACGAGAAGCTCGACGGCCTGCTCACCCAGGCGGTGATGTCGGTGCCGGCGGTCAAGGCGGTGGAGATCGGCAGCGCTCTTGCCGCCGCCGGCGGACCGGGCAGCGAGGCACACGACCCGATCGAGCGGAACGACAAAGGGGAGTGGCACCGACCCACCAATCGGGCGGGTGGGCTGGAGGGCGGCGTGACCAACGGCGCCGACGTTGTGGTGACCGCCTACAAGAAGCCCATATCCACCCTGCGCAAAGGCATGCCGTCGGTGGATCTGGACACCCTCGAGTCCCGTCTCTCCCAATACGAGCGCAGCGACGTCACCGCGTTGCCCGCGGCCGGGGTCATCGCCGAAGCCATGGTCGCCCTGGTCCTGGCCGATGCCTTGTTGGAGAAGGTGGGTGGGGACTCGATGGCCGAGGTGCACGAGCACTTCGAAGCGACTCGGGCACAGCAACGCATCTGGCCCAGTAGCTGATTAGCGCCGCGGTCCCCCACCCCGGCCGGCGGGCACCGCGCGCCGAAGGCGCGTGGTCGGGCCGGCCGCTTCAGCCATGTGACCTTCACCGCTGCCGGCGACTGGTGGAACCCTCCACAATGTAACCGCAGCCGTATTGCTAGACTTGCACGGGTCTCGGCGTTCCTTGCAGCTACTGGTCGAAGCCCGCTGGACAGACCAAGATGAGTCTCCAACCACAGCAACTGATCAAGATCCTGGTTCGTCAGAAAGTCCTGACCACGGACCAGGCCGACCTGGTGCAGAAGGAAGCGCGCGCGCTGCCTACTGGCGAGCGCAACGCCCGCGCCTACGAACAGCGAGCCGTAGCCTACGACCTCGTCCTTCGGCTCCAATTCCCCTGCGAAGAGAACCCGGCCGGGGTGCTCAGCGAGGTGGAAGTCGCCAAGGCGATCGCCCGCGACGCCCAGCTCGAATTCGTGCGCATCGACCCCCTGGACCTGGACGCCGATCTCATCGAGTCGCGCATCTCCCGCCCCTTTGCCAAGCGTCATCGGATGCTGCCGCTGAACATGGAGGACGGCCGGCTGCGGGTCGCCTGTGCCGACCCCTACGACATCGAGTCGATCGATTCTTTTCGCCGTATCGTCGAGCGGGACATCGAGCTCGTGGTGGCATCCGAGCCCGACATCCTGAAGGCCATCAACGAGTTCTACGGTCTCCGCCACTCGGTCAAGCGGGCCGAGAGGGACCTGTCCTCCGGCATCGATCTGGGCAATCTCGAAGCCCTCGTCCGCATGAAGGACGCGTCCGAGATCGAGTCCAGCGATCAGCACATCGTCAATGCCGTGGAGTTCATGCTCCAACACGCCTACGACACCAGATCCAGCGACATCCACATCGAGCCCAAGCGGGAGGACAGCCTCGTCCGCTTTCGCATCGACGGTGTCCTCCACGACATCCAGACGGTGCCAAAGATCGTCCACCGGGCCGTGGTCAGCCGGATCAAGACGATGGCGCGGCTCGACATCGCCGAGAAGCGGCGCCCGCAGGATGGACGGATCAAGACCAAGAGGGGGGACAAGGAGATCGAGCTCCGGGTCTCGACCCTCCCCGTCGCCTTTGGCGAAAAGGCGGTGCTGCGGATCTTCGATCCCGAGGTGCTGATGATGGATCTGGCGTCGCTCGGCTTCTACGAGGACGAGCTGGAGCACTTCAACAGCTTCATCAAGCGGCCGCACGGCATCGTTCTGGTCACCGGTCCGACAGGTTCGGGCAAGACCACAACCCTCTATTCGGCCCTCAAGACCATTGCCAACCGCGAGATCAATATCTCCACCATCGAAGATCCTATCGAGATGGTCTCGCCCGAGTTCAACCAAACGGCGGTACATGTCAAAGCCGGGGTCACCTTTGCCAGCGCTCTTCGCTCCATCCTGCGCCAGGATCCCGACATCATCATGGTGGGTGAGATCCGCGACCCCGAGACTTCCCAGTACTCCATCCAGGCGGCCCTCACCGGACATCTCGTGTTCTCCACCCTCCACACCAACGACGCCGCCGCTTCGATCAGCCGGCTGGCCGACCTCGAGATCGAGCGCTACCTCATCACCTCGACCCTGGCGGGGGCCATGGCCCAGCGTCTGGTGCGGAAGGTCTGTCCCCACTGCACGAAGGATGATTACCTCACCGAGGAGGAGGCCGCGACCCTCAATCTCGCCGTGCCACGAGGTAAGAAGATAAAGGTCTGCCGTGGAGAGGGCTGCTTCGAGTGCCGCAGCACCGGTTACTTCGGTCGCACCGGGATCTTCGAGGTCCTGCCCATCACCGACGCCATCAAGCAATTGATCCTGCAAGGGGCCGACGCGCCGAAGATCAAACGGGAGGCGGTCAACCAGGGTATGCGCACCCTTCGACAATCGGCTATGCGTAAACTGGCCGAAGGGACGACGACCTACGAAGAAGTGATCCGGGTCACCAGCATCTAGCCGTTCTCGTTCAAGCAGATCTCTGCGCCATGCCCGAGCCGGCGAAACCCTCGGCCCCAAGTCATCTCTGGGTCATTCTCCTCGTCGCCGCCCTGCTCCGACTCGGTGGTCTCTTTCACGATCTTCCCTTCTCGTACTTCGGCGACGAGCTTCACTTCATGAAGCGCGCCATGGCGCTGGGGACCGGTGATCTCAATCCCCACTGGTTCCACAAGCCTGCGCTGCTGATGTACGTGCTGCTGCTGGCCTACGGTCTCTACTTCGTGGCCGGGTACGTGGTCGGGTACTTCTCCTCCGTCGAACACTTTGCCGGTGAGTTCCTGACCAACCATGGCCCTTTTCTGCTGATTGGCAGAATGGTGGTCTTCCTCTGCGGCGTCGCTCTGGTGGCCGTCGTCTACTTCATCGCTCGGAGGGTCTTTCGACAGCCGGTCTTTGCGCTGGCAGCCGGACTGGTGGCCGCCGTCGCACCCCCGCTGGTGGCCTCCTCCCAAGAGATCAAGGCCGACACACCATCAGCCCTTCTGCTGGCTCTCTCGGTGCTCCTCTATCTGCGTACAGTCGAAAAAGTCGAGCTCAGGAGCCTGATAATCGCTGCGCTGTTGGCCGGGGCAGCGATGGGCACCAAGTATTACGGCATCGTCCTGGTTGCCGCCTATGGGCTCTGGGAGCTGTCTCTTCTGGTGCGCCACACCGTCGATAAGGGGACCTTTCTCAAGCGGACCGTGGCGTTGCTCGGCTTTTTTATTCTGGGGTTCTTCCTCACGTCACCCTTCAACTTTCTCGACCCCACGTGGGGCCGGGCCGTGACTGACCAGGTAATGGAACGGCTGAACATCTCCGGCGAAGAGCTCGTGTTTGCGCAAGACGCCCATCTCCAATTTCAACCTGGGCCACGGGCCTGGCTCGCTGCGGCGGGCGATTTCCTCTCAAAGCTCTTTGGCCGTCAGGGGATGGGTCTGCCCCTGACCCTCGCCGTCTTGTCCGGGCTCGTTGTCAGCCTGTTCGGCAAGAGAACGCGCCCCTACGCGATCTTGCTCACTCTACCGGTGCTGATCTTCTTTCTGATCAGCGTCGTCTTCAGCCCTTTCCATGTCAAGTCGCGGCACTTTGTGGCCATCATCCCACTGCTCTGCCCTTTTGCCTGGCCGGGCATCGAAGGCCTGACAAGAGCCTTCTTCAAGCGAGACAGGCTCCGGAGGATCGTGGCTACCGGACTTCTGGTCCTGGTGGCCTTTACCGGTCTTGCCCGTGTCTGGGCAGACAATCGGGAGCGGAATCGGGGCGACAGCCGGACCGTCGCCTACGACTGGATCCTGGAGAACCTGCCCCCTGCCGAGCTCATCCTGGTCGAGGACGATGGAATTCCTCTGCAGCCCGACGTGAGCTCCATCTCTCGAATGCGGCGGCGTCTTGCCGAGCTGCCACAAGGACCTTTTACCTATCATCAGGAGAGGCGGTTGGATCTCCTCGAGAAATACCCCGCGGTCGAGGCGCGGAATATCGACCTGCTGGGCCGGCCCTGGTGGCTCCCGCGAGAGAAGACGGACGAGGAGATTGCGCAGTCCTTCAAAGACCTGGACATGAGCAACCCGCTGACGTCGCGATATCCGCTGTCGCTCGAGGAGTATCGCGATGCCGGTGTGCGATATGTGGTCACCACCAGTCTCGGCTATCGTTGGCTCGATGCGTTTGCAGATCCGGAGCAGCGATTCCCGGCTTTTGTACGCTTCTACGGCTCGCTGAAGGAGATCGCGCCCATCAAGACCATCGATCCACGAGAGCGGGACGGCAAGGGTCCCGTGATCTGGATCCACGATCTCGGTTCTCTCGGACACTGACCGGCGGGTCCCCAAAGAAAGTAATTGACGCTCGTCATCTAGCTGCTAGACTCCGCCGGCCAACGCGAGCCGCGTGGATGCGGCGCTCTGCCGAGCCATCCAGCAGCCTCACGTCGGCGAGTAGTTTCCTTGGTCGGGGCTAGGGGACGGAAGACCGGGACAAGTCACCCGAGCCCAAATCCCGCCAAAAAACAGGGCCCACCGGCATAGGCGGGCCGCGCAATGAGCCCTTTCACTGCACTTTGGTGCTCTGTCTGGGACTTTGTAGATGAGAGGTCTATCTGGCGTGACCAAGAACGACTTTCCTCGAGGTGGAGGTCGCCTGTTGGCGACCCTGGCTCTGCTGTGGCTCGGCGTAGGCGCCGGCGCGCTCGAGGCGGCAACGGTCGACAAATGGCGGCGGCATGTCGTCTCGCTCGCCAACGCCTCCTACTCGGGCAATCCCTTCGAGCTCGAGGTGGAAGCCACCTTTACCCACACCTCCACCGGCACCCAAATCACCCTGCCCGGCTACTACGCCGGCAGTGACACCTGGAAGATCGGCTTCATGCCGACCAAGACGGGCGAATGGACCTGGATCACGTCGTCGGGCGACACCGATCTCGACAACAAGACCGGTTCGCTGACCTGTGCCGCGTCCGGCAATCGTGGGCTCCTCAAGGCCGACGCCGTTCATATACGCAAATGGAGATACGAGGATGGCTCCTTTGTGGTGCCCCTGGCCTTCCGTTTCGACCTCTTCCATGAAGACGGCACCCTGGAAAGGTTCACCGAGATCGCGGACTTTCTGGCCACCGATGTCAAGGGCCACATGCTGGAGTTCACCTTTCGCAACGAGGTCTTCTCGGATTGGCAGGCCCACCAGTTCGACCTCGGGCTCTGGGATCGCCTCGAGCAGCGGATGGAGATCCTCGCCGCGCGCGGTCTGGGTATCCACTTCATGTTCTACGCCGACGATGCCGAGAAGCCCAAGTGGTCGGCCGAATCGGCGACCGAGAAGTTGCTCATCCGCTACACCGTCGCCCGGCTTGCCGGCTACCCGGTACTCTTTATCAACACGGGTATCGATATCGCGGAGTACCGATCGCAGAACGAGATCGACTGGTTGGGTCAGCAGGTGCTGGCCCTCGATCCCTACGTTCATCCGATTTCGAGTCGCCGGGGGGGCGGCTCGGGAAACATCGTCATGTCCGGCGAGAACTACATGAGCCGGGGAGACCGGTTGGCGAAGATTCGCGACATCACCGAGTATTTCGAGTCCTCGTCAGTGCCCGTGAGCATGGACGATGCCTGGAGCGAGAACAGCCCCGAGGCCGAGTCGCGGGGGAAGGATTTCACCGAGCACGACATCCGGCGGGCGATCTGGAAATGCGTCATGGCCGGGGGTGCCGGCGCCCTAATTCGCGGCTCCGTCATGTACAACGCGGACACCTGGTTCCGTATGGCCGACTTCGAGCAGGATCTAGAGTCGGAGCAGTTTCTCCGCCTTGTCAATCCGTTCGTGACCAACAAGCTGGGCAATCTCTTCGCCGATATGGTGCCCGAGTCATCACTGGTCTCGAACGGCTACGCCCTGGCCGATCCGGCGCGCGCCAAGATTCTCTATTTCCTCATGGGCAAGAACGATCGTTACGACTCCGCCAACGGCGGCTCGGTGACGCTCAAACTGGGGGGCCTCGCGGCGACCTACGACGCCTTATGGTTCGATCCCAGAACCGGAAACGAGACCAACATCGGCGCATTTGCCGGCGGTACGAACCACGTCGTCGATCCCCCAACTACCGACGACTGGATCCTGCTGCTGACCGCCGCTGCGATTCCGACCAACACGCTCACGATCGACCCGGCTCCCGCCGATGGCGCGGTCAGGAGTGCCCCGACAGGAATCGATTGCGGCTCCGATTGCCTACAGGACTTCGAGCAGGGAAAGGAAGTAGAGCTGCACGCGGTTCCTGATTACGGTTCCGAGTTCGACGGCTGGGGTGGTGACTCCGACTGTCTGGACGGCACCGTGGTCATGGACGACGATACGACCTGCTCCGCGGGATTTGCTCCCTGTAGCAACCAGTCGATATGGAACCTCCCTCCCCAGACGGTCACCGATTCCCAAGAATTCGAGGCCTGCAACGAGCTGAGTGCAGGCGCCGGGATTTTCGTCATCGGCAGCACCGGGCTCGTGCTCTTCCGGGCCGGCAACAGAATCGTTCTGGAGAGTGGTTTCAAGATCGAGACCGGTGGCCGCTTCGAGGCCAGAATCGGTCCCCAATAGACTGCCGCTACTTCACCGCTTTGATGACGATGTGCCAGCCAAAGGGGCGCATCAAGATTCGTGGGATGAACTTCGAGAGCGGCACAAAGATCCAGTTGAATGCCATAGCCGCGAATCCCTTGCGGCGCCGTGTCTGTCGAGGAAACCTTTCGAGGCGTGTCTCGACACTCGAGAAACGGCTAAAGAGCTCCTCGACCTCCCGCAAACTGTGCACCCGGTTGACGGGCGGATCTCCCGCCTCGCTCTCCACCTCCGTGCCTGAAAGGCGTTTGAGCAACCAGAACCAGGATCGGCGGTGGTAGAGCACGACCAGGGCCTCGCCCCCCTCTCTCAGGACACGATAAATCTCGTCATAAGCCTGCCGCTCGTTCTCGGCGAGCATGAGCACGCCATAGGCGTAGACGACGTCGAACGACGCGTCGGGAAACGCCAGGGCCTCCACATCCCCCTGCAGCACCTTGGCGCTGAGGTCCAGCTGCTCCAGGAGCCTTTTCGTACTCCGCACCGAGGTCTGGGCCAGGTCGATACAGGTGAGCTCGGCCTCCCATTTCGCGAATTTGTAGCTGTCGATCCCCAGACCACACCCGATCTCCAGGACCTTTTGCCCTCGATACTTCTCGTACTCGAAGGCCTTCCACTTGTAGTCGTAGAACTGGTCGAAGTACTCGACGTACTTGCGGTAGAACTCGGGCGAGCCGAACTCCTCCTCGATCGCCTCCACACCGATGGGGTGGCTCTCCCAGTAGCGCCGCATGACCTGCTTCAACGACGGCCTCACGACGACTCCTCCACCGGCTCGCGCCGGTCACGACCACGCAAGTGGAGGATCCCACCCCAGATCCCGTAGCCGACCGCAATGGCCACGGTCAGCCAGCCCAAGGCCACGGCATCGGCGGTACTGATCCCAAAGGAAGCACCGAGCACCGCGAAAGTACCCTCCCTCAGCCCCAGACCGTTGACCGTGACCGGCAGCATCGACACCAGGGTCACCACCGGTACGATCAGCGCCAGCTCCCACATCGGTACCTGAAGATCGAGGGCGGTCGCAAGCACAAGGACCTGGAAGACGATGGCGAGTTGCAGAGCGACGGACAGCAGCACCGCCAAAAACAGAACGGCTTTTTGATCCCGGTAGGCCCGCAGCGTGTCGAAGACCAGAACCGCCTTGTCACGGTACTGTTGCAGCAGGCCGCGGGAGAAGAGCCGGTCACCAAGCGCGCGGGCGTGGCGGGAAGCCAGCAGACCCAGTACCAGCGCCAGCGCGGCCAGGCTCGCCGGCACGACCCACAGCGCCGGCACGATTTGCCCGACCGCGGGGCTGGCGAGCGCACAAAACAGCGCCAGCAGAACGAGCGAGAAGACTCCGATCGCCCTGTCGAGCGTCACCACCGCGAGGTTGACGAGCGGCGACTCCCCCCGTTCTGTCATCCACACACCGCGGGCCAGGTCTCCTCCCACCGTCGATGGCAGGGTCTGATTGTAGAAGGCCCCGACGAGCATCGCCGTCAGGTATCGCCGCAGGGGAATGTCGTCGCCCTGGACAACCATCAGCTTCTGCCATCTGCCGGCGGCCAGGGTGAGACCCACCAGCGGCAACGCAAATGCCAACAGCAGCAGCGGCCAGTTGGCCAAGCCCCGTGCAAAGGCCTCGCTCAGCTCGGCGAGGGTGATCCTTTGCAACAACAATGTCAGCAATATCACGCTGACCGCGATGCGCAGCAGGGTCCAGCGGAAACGGCGGGCGCGTTCCGAGAGCAAGCCGCTCAGTCTCCCTTGATCGGTTTTCTTCCGGCGATGCTGAAACAGCTGAACCGAAGACCGAACAGAAACCACCCCGACTGCACCATGAACCGCGAGAGACGAGAGGGCCGCGGAAACTTGCGGTCCTGTTGTGGTCGAAAGCCGAGCAGGCGTGACATCCCCTTTAGACCCCCGCTCGCGAGCCGCGTCAGAAGATAACCCTGGAAAGTCGTCTCCAGACGTTTGTACTCCGGGATGCTGGCGGCATAGAGATAGTCCCTCACCCGCAGGGGACCAAAGGCACCGAGGTATTCGAGCTCGTGGTCGTCGAGCCACCCCAGGACCTCGTTCACGGTGTGGAGCGACTCGTGGGGAATGCTGAATTGGTCGTAGAGGATGGCATCGCTGGCATCGTGGGCACGGAGCTTCAACTTGCGCGCCGTGAGCGGAAAGAGTCGCTTTCCCCACTTGAATCTCTTTTCGATGTCGTCACCCGCGATGCGGTTGATGAGCCTCTGCTTCTGACGGTGAATAAGACGGCTGTAGCGGCTGTAAACGCTGACCACGACTATGCCGCCCGGCTTGCAAACACGGACCATGTTCTCCAAGCCGCGCAACGGATCGGCGGTATGGTGGAGGACACCGTAGGAGTAGACGAGATCGAAGGTGTCGTCCGGGAAGTCGAGATCGAGCACCGACATCCGGACAAAGTCGACCTGGTCCGACAGATCGTACTGCTGCGCGTACTCCCTCGCGTGCTCGAGCGAGGGACCCGAAAGGTCAACCGCCGTGACCTGGTTCCCCTGCGCGGCATACCAACAGCTGAACTCGCCCGTGCCACAGCCGCAGTCGAGGATCCGCCGGTTCTTGTACTCCCCTTCCGCGACCCCCAGCAGACGCATCTTGAGGTGCATCTCCTCGGCGGTCTTGCGGAACTTGTCCTCATAGGAAGGAAAAGGATGAGACTCGTACATGGCGACGACCTGCTGCTGGACGTCGGCCGGTGTGGAACCTCGGGTCATGGATGGGCCGCTCCGTCAGACATCGAGTCGAGCCAGGCGCGATCGCGCTCGATAGGCTCCGGCGAGGGAACCAGATAGCTGCCGATAGCCAGGTAGTCCAAGTGACCGAGGAGGAAGGCGCGAACCGCGTCGTGTGGCGAGCAGACGATCGGTTCCTCGTGCATATTGAAGCTGGTATTGATGACGGTGGAGATTCCAGTAAGCCGCCCGAACTCCGTGATGATCCTATGATAGCCGGGCGCCACCGAACGGTCGACCAGTTGGGGTCGCGCGGTGCCGTCGACATGGATCACCCCGCCACAGCGCTCCTTCATCCACGGGCTGCAGTCGAAGGTGATGGTCATAAAACGGGCCGTCTCTCGGGCTCCCTCGGTGTGCAGATAGAACCGCTCGCTCTCCTCGATGGGAGTCGCGGGGGCAAAGGGCATGAACTCCGTCCTGCCCAGACTCTGGTTGAGCCAGTCGTTTACCGATCGATCACCGGGATGGTAGAGGATCGAGCGGTTGCCAAGCGCCCGGGGCCCGTACTCCATCCGGCCGTCGAAGCGTGCCACCACCCGGCCCTCGGCCAGCAGGCGTGCCACCTCGACCTCGAGATCCTCGGGCTGGGTGAAGGCCAGGCCGCTGCCGGTGAGCTCTTCCTCGATCCGGCGATCACTGTAGTCGGGACCGTAGTAGACATCCTCGATCACCCGCTTCCACGCCGGCGCGGTCGGTCCCTCGCGGTTGCGGATCGAAAGGGCCAGCGCCGCCCCCACCGGCAGACCACCATCGGTCATGCCGGGGTGGATAAAGACGCGATCGACTCCCGGCAACTCGAAGAGCTTCTGGTTGATGCGGACATTGGCGAACAGCCCGCCGGCCAGCGCCAGATCACGAGGAGCCGCAGGATCGAGAAATCCCTCGACATAGCCGAGAGCGAGGTCCTCGGAGTGGCGCTGGATGCTCGCCGCGAGATCGGCGTGGGTCCAGCCCTCGGGCAGACTTCTCCCCAGGTCCGCGATCGCACCCATGAAGACTTTGCGGCCGATGTTGCGGATCGACCCGTCGCGCAGAGCGATCCGGGATTCGAGAAAGTCCGTGTAGCGGGGCTCGCCGTGCGCCGCCAGGCCGGTGATCTTCCCCTCGTGCTTTTGTGCCTTGAAGCCGCAGAGGTGGGTGACATAGGAGTAGTAGTTGCCGAGCGAGTTGAAGGCGCTGGTGTACCCGACGCGCTTGAACGCTCCGTCGCTCACGTTGTAGACGTGTCCGGAGGATCCGTCACCGCCCCCGTCCTCCGTCACCACCAGAGCGTCGTCGAAGCCGCTGGTGAAATAGGCGCTTGCCGCGTGGGCCAGATGGTGGTCGATGAACTCGACCGGAGCCGTGAGGCTGAACTCCTGCGCCAGGATCCGCCGGATAGCGGCACGGCGGGCGGCAAAGATAGGTCGCCGCAGGCCATAGTAGAGAGACTCGACTCCTGGCACCGTGTCGACGAGGTAGCCAAATCTGCCGGCGGCGCCAAAGACGGTGTTGCGGATGATCCCCTTGTCCCGCTCGAGCCAGCCGTCGAAGGGCCGCAGCCCGTCATAGAAATGATTGTTGACGGTCGCCGCGGCAATGCGGTCGACCTCCCCGGGGCCGACACCGGCGATACGCATCACCTCGGTGATCGACTGCCGCGGGAAGCCGTAGGCCATCTTTATGCGCGACAGTCGCTCCTCGTTGACCGCGGCCACGACTCGGCCATCGCTCACGATCGCCGCTCCACAGGTGATTCCGTCGGTCAGACCCAGAATCAGCATATTGCGGCTTTCCGGTCTACTAGGAAGTGGCCCGAAAGAGTACTACGTGGCGTGACAGCTTCTTTGTCTGCCAGAAGGGTGGAACGAGCTTTGTCACTTCGAGGTTCGAGAACCCCGCGGCACCCACGAGCTCGACCAGCTCGTCGCGGCTGTAGTACTTGACATGCCCCGGCTCGAACCACCGGTGAAGCCGGTCCCACACGTTGGCCCCCAACGACTGGTCCCGACATGAATCCGCCAGCAGCAGCGTTCCACCCGCGCGAAGTACCCGCTTGAGCTCGTGGAGGGCCTCGAGCGGTGCCGCGAAGTGGTGAAAGGCCGCGGTACAGAAAACAATGTCGAAAGAGTCAGTGTGAAAGGGAAGTGCCTGGGCGGAAGCGGCGGCAAATCGGGCCTCGGCATCGCCTTCTTGCCCGCTGGTGCGCCGCGCCAGCATACCGGTGGAGAGGTCACACCCGCAGACGACCCCGTCATCGGTGGCCGGCATCGCTCGCGCGGCCTCCATGGTGGCCCAACCACTGCCGCAGGCGACATCGAGCACCGCCGTCGCCTCGCTCCAGTCGATCCTGTCCAACACCTGCCGCTGTACATATCTCAACCACGGTCCCAGCCGTCGGAAGGTCCACGAGTCGGCCCAGACATCGAACCACTTCCGGGCCTTTGCCTCATGTTGATTCGACAAGCGAGCTTCCCCTTTTGTCGCACAGCCGAGCGGCGTGCGACGGGTTGCCAGGATCGGGACCCATACTACAGGCGCCCCGGCAGAACCGGCAATTGAGGAGTCAACCCCACCGGCGAGATCAGGACCGTTCGCCGAACGCGATCACTCGACGACGAACTCCTGGATCATGCCCGCGGCGGCAAAGCCCTCGGAGATCCAGGCGTAGCGTCCGGGCTCGAGCGTCACGGTGAAATAGCTCGTCCGTCCCGCCGCCACGTGATCGGCACCACCCAGGAACTCGGCCGGCACCGGCGGACGCAGGGCCTCGATCCAGCTCATCCAGTCCACCAGCTCCTCGAGCGACGTGTCCGCCTCGAGCCGCGCCAGATGGACGTCGTGGCCGATGAGTCCTTCGGCGTTCTCGGTGGCGTGGACGGCGATTGTGTGCTCACCCGCACCGGCCTCGCCTTCGATGCTCATCTCGTAGTTGGACAGCGTGATCTGGATGTCGGCCTCGGGTGGTACCAACCCGGTGGTTTCCTCGTCGACGATGAGGGGACGCAACATCCCGAGCGAGCCGTGGAACTTCCCCTCGGGGGAGATCACATAGCACTCCATGACGTAGTCGCCCGGCTCGAGCAACACCGAGGTCTCCGCCGTCCGTCCCGGTGAGGTCAGCCCCACTCCACCCATCCCCTCGACCGTACCGAACCATTCGGGCAGCCGGCCGACGACATTCTCCAGCATCTCGTCCCGGCTCACCTCACCGGCGTAAAAGCGGTCGAACTCCTCCTGAAACGGCTGGCTCACCTCCGCCGCGTACTCATCGAACGTCTTGTCGTCCGGCAGCCGCCAAAAGAGCATGAAGTGGGGCTGCTCGCCGTTGTTGGTCAT
>CALILB010000021.1 GCA_938016625.1 uncultured bacterium
GGGTAGTAGGGCGCGTACCAGCCACCCCAGTAGCCCCACCCCCAGCCGACGCCAAAGGTAAAGGACCAGCCGCCCCAGGGGGTGTAGGTGATGCCACAGCTGTAGCCCCAGGTGGAGGGGTAGCCGTACCAGTAGCTGCCGACCCACGGGGTGTAGTAGTAGCCCGTACCGTAGACGACCACCTTTTCGCTCACCACCGTGCCGTAGTAGCCCGGGGTGTAGCCGACCACCACCGTCTCCTCGTCCGAGTCGTAGACGCGCACATAGGTCACGTAGTGCAGTGGGCTCGACGCCGGGATGGCGTAGATCTCCTCCGGTACCTCGACCGCGACGATCCAGGGACCCGTGACATCCGGCGCGACGAACCAGACACCGTTATTGACGGCGTAGTACTGGTCCGTGGCAACGCGAATGATAGGTGTCGGCGAGTTCTCGACATAGGCGAGCGACGTGCTCTCGATCTTCTTCCACTGCGGCTCACCGTCGATGGTGGGTTTGAACTCGGCCCCCTGTCGGTCGATCTCGGAGGTCTGGGGCACCGAGTTGGCGATCACCGCTTCCTTGGCCTGTGGGGTACCGGCGATCGACGCCTTGACGTTCTCCTTCGGGCTGTCGTCCGGAATCTGGCGGAAGTCGTCGGCGAGCTGGTCCTGGGGCACGAAGCTCCAAGGCCCCTCCAGCGATGGCGCTGCAAACCAGCGTCCGGAGAGCAGCACGTAGAAGGGGCTCCCCGAGGCGACGCGAAAGACATTGCCGCTCGTGTTCTCGACAAACTCGAGTCGGGTCTCCGGGATCGGGGTCCATTTGGGTGTGCCCTCGGTGACCACCAGATCGGTCGGTTGGGTGGCAACGACGATGTCGGGCACCGGCCCCTTCGCGAGGGTCGGTTTCTCGAGCGGCTTGCCCTCCTCGTCCACCTCCTGCTGGTCGGCACCACCCCCCTCGAGCAGGTCGGCCGGCTGGCCTTCCATCGCCTTCTTCGAGGCCGCCTCGATGCCCGCCGGCTGGGCCGCTGCCACCTGCCACGGACCCTCGAGTCCCGGCGCCTCGAGCCAGCCGTCGAAGAGGTGAAGGTACAGTTTCGCCGAACCGTCCCGTAGCAGTAGGGGTCGGGTATTGAGCAGGCGCTCGTAGCTTGTGCCCTCGACCTTGCGCCACACCGGTGAGCCGTCGACCGAGACCAGCAGTGTTGGCCGCTCGGCAAAGACGATCTCCGGCGGCTCGTTGTTGACGGCGACCTTGCCCTTCGATTCCTTTCTCACCTGGGACGCGGCCAGGGCCGTCTCGATGCGGTCGAGAGAGACGACCCGCACAGTGTCGTTGAGCTGCTTTTGAAGGAATCCGAGGAGCTTTGCCTCCTGACCGGGTTGGGCAGGAATCTTGGCGCGGATACCCAGATATTCGTCGAGAACCACCAGCCGGGCGTCCTTGTCGACGCGGGTCCGGGCAACAAAATCGACGACCCCGTAGGAGGAGCCCTCCTTGTCCTTCTCTCCGATCTCGATCGCCGAGTGCGCGTGGAGCTGACGCCCGTCCCAGTCGTCCACCTGGTACGGGTAGATCTTGACCTGGTAAGCGCCGCCCTCGAGCACCCGCGGCCAGGGCTCCGGATCGCGCTCCTCCACCAGGGCGGCGGCTTCGGCGGCAGCCGACCGAGGCTCCGTCGAGCCGGGAGGTGTCGTCTCCTGTGCGGAGAGAGACGAGAGTGCGAGGGTCGAGGTGAGCACCGCACACACCACCCCCGTCACTCCTAGCCGAAAAGCTTTTTGCCCGTGGCTTCCTAGGCTGGCCCGGTGGCCCCAATCTGGACATCGGTACATCATGAGCAAGCCGGCAGGATAGGAGAAGGAGGGGGTACGAATCAAGCCCGCAGCCGGGGCTCTCGGTTGTCCTTGGGGTCCATGCTGTCCTAGTCGCCCTTCTCTTTCGGCACCTCGCCCAGGAGACTGAGGTCGAGCTCCTCATCGACGAGGTCCGCGCCGCTGACGCTGCGATAGAGCTCGCTGGTCTCGGCCAGGAAGAAGTGGGAGGCGTAGCGGTTGGGTGGGATCCTGTACCAGTCGGAATAGCGCTCGCGGTAGCGCCGGATGTCCTCATCGGTGCCTTGCTGCGCCTCGAGCATCGCTTCGCGTCTGGCGACGAACTGGGCGAGCGACCTACGGTTCCGCTGGTCCATGAAGGCCGGATCCCGGGGCGTCAGGAGGATGACGATGGCGGTGTTGGTCTCGACTTCCCTCCGCGTCGAGAAGAAGTACTTGATCAGGGGGATATCTCGGAGGACCGGTACCCCCGAGCGCCCCGAGCGGGACTCGCGCTGATTGAGGCCGCCCAAGATCAGGGTCTGATCGAGCTCGACGACGGCGTGGCTGGTGGCATAGAGCTTGTCGAAGACCACCGACCCCTCGGGATCCGCCGCCGTCAGGAGCTCGAGGACGCTGGACCGAGACGCCTCGATCGCGAGGTGAACACGCGGGTTGCCGTCCTCACCCAGGGTACGCAACAAAGTCGGGGTGACCGAGACCGCGGTGCCGAAGGGGTAGGGTTTGATGTCACCGCTGTTGATCCCTGAGACCTCGAAGACCCATTCACCGCCGGCGAGAAACGAGGCCGGAGTGCCGCTCAAGGTCGTCAGATGCGGCCGGGCCAAGACGGCCACCCGCTCGTCGGTCGCGGTGGCGATGTTGACGAGATAATCGACACACGCGCTGAAAAGCCAGCCGCTCTTGCCGACACTGACGAGTTTGTCGAGCGTGCCAGCCATCTCCAGGCCCGTCCAGCTGACCTCCCCACTTTCCTGGCTGGAGGCGAAGTAGGTGAAATTCGTGTCGATGAGGCGCAGGAAGTTGAAGCCCACGGTCTCGCTCTTCACCCCGATAACGATGAAGATGACGGCGTCGATCTCGAGCATGCGCTGGGGATCACCGGTGTCCTCGCTGGTGAGGTCGAGGATCGGGGGCGAGACGGCGAGGATCCGATTCAGCATCTCCCGTTCCCAGGAGTCGCTCGTCCAGCCGGTGAGGACAAGCCGGTCGGCCCGCCGCTCGACCTCGATGTTGGGCAGGTCACGGAGGAGCTCCCGCAGATTCTTGGCCTGGGTCTCGAGGGGTTTACCCTGGGCGCCAGGGGGAGGCCCTCCCTGCCCCTCGGTGCCTTTCGCGTCGGCGCCGGGCGGCGGCTCGGCCTCCTCGACCTCTAGCGTGTCGGACTGCTTGTCGAGGCGTTGCTGGTGATCCGCGGCCTTCTTCTCGGCCTCGGGGACCTGGGCCACCATCACCGGCTCGGTGTAGGGATCTTCCGTGATCGTGCTCTGGACAGAGGGCGGAAGTGGCTCTGTCGTGCTGTAACCAGAGCTCGAGACCTGGTCCTCCGCGGGCGCCTCTCGAGGCTCCTCGTTGGGAGTATCTGGCCCATCGGCGCCGGCAACCGAGTCCAGGCGTTGGAGATTCTCGATCGCGACCCGATTCGACGGGTCCCGGCGCAACACCTCTTCGTAAGTGGCGACAGCCAGCTGGGGAAGGCCGGCCTGCCAGGACTGCATTGACGCGCTCGACGTGAGCTAGGGCATCGAAGCCCCGGTCGCTGCGGACGCGGTCATATCGCACCGGGATGGGATCACTATACTGGTCTCGAGGGACCAGGCGTGGAGTCCCCCGGAGCCACCGCGCACCATGAAGAAGGCCGAGCACGATAACAAGACGCTGTCGAAGGCGTCCCCGAAGCGCGTCGAAGAATTGGTTCATCTTCTCGATCTGATCCAGAGTGAGAAGGAGCCGCCGGCCAATCTCTTCACCCGCTTCCAGGAGCGCTACACCGAACTGTCGCCCGAAGACCAGCCCCGGCTGTTCGAGGCCATCCTGCAGCGCATGGAGGTGGGCAAGGAACATCTGGAGGAAGAACTGCAAACGCTCCTCGATGTAGGAGACGAAGATCCCGTTCGCTGGAGCCGTCTGCTGACAAACCTTCGGCGCAAAGCGGAGTCGCCCCGGATGAGAGCCTTCCGTCGGTTTCTCAACCACTCCGGCGGCTTCAGATTCCTCCTCGATCTGAGGGCCGACGTGCTGATGGCCCAGCGTCAGACCTCCTTGGATCTCGATCCCCTGGACGAGGAGATGGCTCACCTGTTCAACACCTGGTTCCGGGGCGGTCTGCTCTTCCTCGAGGAGATCACCCGTGACTCCTCCTATCTACAGATCCGCTTTCTCAAAGAGCACGACATGGTCCACCCCATGTCCAGCATCGAGGAGATGGCCCGCCGGCTGGGGGAAGATCGGCGCTGCTTTGCCCTTTACCACCGCTCGATGCCGGAAGAGCCCGTGGTCTTTATCGAGGTGGCCCTGACCCGCGGCATTGCCCGCTCGATCCACGAGATCATCGGCAACCGAGCCAAGCCCACCCTCGGTACTCCGGACACGGCCATCTTCTACTCCATCAACAACACCCAGAACGGCTTGGCGGGATTGGGACTGGGTAAAGTTCTGGTCTTTCAGGTGGTGGAGGCGATCCAGACGGACCAACCCGACATCAAGACGTACTCCACTCTCAGCCCCGTCCCCGGTTTCTGGCCGCGATACCTGAGGTCGATAATCCAGGGCTACGATGGACCTTTCGTGCTGAAGCGAGAACGTTTGAAGGAGTTCTTTCCCCGTAGAGCACAGCGGGCTCTCGTGGACCGCCAGGCGGAGCTCGGTGGATCGGAGATCTCGGATCTCGCCTCGGCCCTTATCGTCATACTGTCGACCCCGGGCTGGATCGAGGATCCCATTTACGGGAAGTGGCTCGAGCGGCCCCTGACCGAGATGACCTACTTCTATCTCACCGAGGAGAAGAACCGGCGGGGAAAGCCTCTGAACCCGGTGGCCAACTTCCATTTGGGCAACGGCGCCCGGGTGAGCCGGAAGGACATCAACTTCGGCGCCAACCGGTCGGAGCAGGGTCTGGAGGACTCCTGCGGCATGATGGTCAACTACGTCTACTCCACCTCGCGGCTGCAGCAGATCGGCCGCACCATGCAAGCCCTGCTCATGCGCCGGGGCTGAGGATCCCTTGAACGCTCACACCTAAAAGACCTCGATCAGCCCTTCGAGTCCCGACCTGGCGGTCTCGACTTGTCATTTTGGCGATGACTTGGTGATTTTGGCCGCTGAGTTGGTCATTCTGGCGATGAGCTGGCAGCCGGCCGATCGTGACGCTCTCGAGGAGGACTTGGGTACCAGTCTCGCGTACTCTGACTTTATCGCCGGTGGCAAGTGGGAAGAGGTGCACGAGGTCCTGCGTCCGATCTATCAACAGGCGACCGAAGCCGTGGGTCGCGAGTTTCCCTACCCGGAGCCGGAGGGCGAGTGACCTGGGTGGAGGTCGGGCTGTAAAATGAACCTCCTGAGCGATGGGGCGGCGAGGTCTTTTCGACCTCGCCGCCTGATTTTCCGGCTTCTCGCGAGAGGAGGTTCTAGATGAGATCAATGATGGCAGGGGTGGGCAACAGAGCTCGATCGGCTCCCAAATGGCTCGTCGTCATCGCACTGTTCGTCGCAGTGAGCGTGGGCACACCGGCCCGAGTCGTGGCGGAAGAACAGGAGGGTCACGAGGCGGCCGGTGAGGAGCATGGCACCGCCGAAGAACACGAGGGTGGCGAGGAGCATGGCGGAGAGCACCACCACAAGAATCACTTCGCGGTCTTCGTCGGCTCGACCGAGGCCGAAGAGCACCACGGCGAGAAGGGGGATCCCGATTTCACTATGGGTCTCGACTACGAACGTCGGCTCAACAAGTGGTTTGGTGCCGGTGCCATGTTGGACTTCGTGGTCGAGGGGCAGCGTGAATACCTGGTCGGGCCACTGTTCATCCTTCACGCCGGCCGGAATGCCAAGCTCTTTGCCGCGCCCTGCTACCAACGCGTGCGCGAGAGTGACGGGGCAGGCTTCGCCTTCCGCATGGGGTTTTCCTGGGATTTCTACATTCGCAAGGGCAAGAACACAATCTTTCCAGCCATCTACTACGACATCACCGAAGAGCAGAACTTTCTGGTCCTCGGTGTCGGTTTCGGC
>CALILB010000022.1 GCA_938016625.1 uncultured bacterium
TGCCGCCAGGACATGCACGATCAGCCGCGGCACGAGCCGCTGGAGGCCAGTACTCTGTTTGCAGACGGTCGATCGTCGCGGCCACTGATCGAGGGGACCGTGGCCCGCGGGCAGCTGCGTGACGACCGGGAGCTCTACACCGGACTGGATGCCGAGGGGCAGTTCGTAACCAATCTCCCCACTCCCGTCACCCGGGAGCTGCTGGAGAGGGGCCAGAGCCGGTTCAACGCTTTCTGCTCACCCTGTCACGGTCGTCGTGGCGACGGCGGGGGCATGGTGGTTCAGCGCGGGTTCAAACAACCCCAGTCCTTTCACCAGGATCGGCTGCTGGACACCCCTACGGGCTACTACTACGACGTCATCACCAGGGGTTTTGGCGAGATGTCGAGCTATGCAGCCCAGCTCTCTCCCCGGGACCGATGGGCGATCGTCGCCTACATCCGCGCCCTCCAGGTCAGCCGCAATGTGCCGGTGGCGACTCTCACCGAAGAAGAGCGTCAGCAGCTCGAGGAGATGGCCAGCACTGTGCCTGGCGCTCCGGAGACCGTGGATCATGAGTGAGCCCACCCAATCCACTCACCAGCGGTCATTCCCGCCCCCGGCCGACCTCGACGCCCTGCAGTCGAAAGCCTGGATCGTCGGCGGTGTGGGTGTCACGGCCTCGCTCGCCGGTTGGTGGCTCGATCCGACCCAGTTCTACCGTTCCTATCTGGTCTCCTGGATCTTCTGGCTGAGCGTGGCGGCCGGCTGTCTGGCCATCCTGATGCTCCACCACCTGTCCCGTGGTGCCTGGGGGGTGATGATCCGACGGGTGCTCGAGGCGGCGGCCCGGACGCTGCCCTTTCTGGCGATCCTGTTTATACCCATAGTGCTCGGACTCGAGGAGATCTATGTCTGGGCGCGGCCGGAGGCGGCCGCCGACGAGCTCATCCAGCATAAGGCGACCTATCTGAATCCGACGGCCTTTGTCTTTCGCTCCGTGGTCTATCTTGGAGTCTGGTCGCTCTTTGCCTACGGCCTCAGCCGCCTGTCGTACCGCCAGGATCGAACCGGGGATCCAACGCTGTTTCGCCGTATGCAGGTGATTTCGGCACCCGGGCTCGGGATCTACTGTCTGCTGACCACCTTCGCCGCCGTCGACTGGCTCATGTCGCTCGATCCCCATTGGTACTCCAGCCTGTTTGGCGTCTACCTTCTGGGTGGGCAGGGCATCGCCGCGCTGGCCTTTGTCATCCTGGTGGCTCTCTACCTGGCGCAGCGGGAGCCCATGTCGGACGCCCTCAACGCGACCCATTTTCACGACTACGGCAAGCTGCTGCTGGCCTTTGTCATGCTTTGGACCTACTTTGCCATCTCTCAACTGCTTATCATCTGGTCGGCCGACCTGCCGGAGGAGATCACCTGGTATTTGGAGCGCGCCCATGGAGGGTGGAAGTGGGTATCCATCCTGCTGGTGCTCTTTCATTTCCTGCTGCCCTTCCTGCTGCTTTTGTCGCGTGATCTAAAACGCAACGCGCCGACTCTCGGCAAAGTGGCTTTGCTGCTGCTCGCCATGCGCTGGTTCGATCTGTACTGGCTCGCGGCCCCGAGCTTCGAACACGGCCGATTCTCCCTCCACTGGCTCGACCTCGCCACGCTTGTCGGGTTGGGTGGAATCTGGCTGGCGCTCTTTATCGGGCAGCTCAAGACCAGGTCGTTGGTGCCCGTCAACGACCCCTTTCTGGCGGAGGCCCTCGACAATGAGTGACCACGAGCGCAATCCTCTGGACCAGGATCTCAACCTGAAGGGAATCTTGCTGTTTACAACGGGCATCATCCTCCTGATGGTGGTGGCCACGGCCGCCATGTACTTCTTCACGGTCGGGGTCAGGGACAGAGACAGGGCTCGGGATGCTCCGCCAACGCCGGTGCTCCAAGAGGCTATAGACGAGGGGATACAGCTCGTGCCCCCTGCCCCCAGACTGCAGCCCCAACCGGGCGAGACGACCGGTCTGGTCGACCGGGGGATCAGCCCCGATTGGGAGACGGCACCCAATGTGGAGATGCGCCGCTTCCTGGCCGAAGAGAAGGCGGAGTTGAGCAGTTACGGTTGGGTCGACCAGGGCAACGGCATCGCCCGCGTTCCGATCGACCGGGCCATGGAGATGATCGTCGAGCAGGGTCTGCCGGCGACACCGCTGCAGCTGGTCGAAGACGACGGCGGAGAGGAGCGCGAGGACGGATGAACCGGTCGCTTCCAAACGTGCGCATGGATCGGCCGGCACGGAGGCCGGCCGCTTCGGTCACGCTCGTTTTGTTTCTCGTATGCTCGGTAGCTGCATTTTCCCAGCCGACCTCCCAGCCGGGGCCGCTCGAGGAGGTCGGATTCGATCAGCGGCTCGGCGAGTCGGTCCCGTTGGATGCGGATTTTGTCGACGAACGGGGGGAGCGGGTCACCCTGGGTGACTTCTTCGGTGAGCGACCGGTGATCATGGCGCTCGTCTACTACGAGTGCCCCATGCTCTGCACCATGGTGCTCAACGGTCTCACCAGCTCGCTGCGCACGCTGGAGTTCAACCCGGGTGAGGAGTTCGAAGTGGTGATCGTGAGCTTCGACACGCGGGAGACCCCGGCCGAGGCGCTGGCGGCAAGATCCACTCATGTGAGCCGCTACGACCGACCGGGCACCGAAGCCGGCTGGCACTTTCTCACCGGCGGTGAGGACTCCGTCCAGCGGCTCACACAGAGCCTTGGCTTCCGCTATGTCTGGGTTCCCGAGTCCGACCAGTTTGCCCATGCCGCCGGCATCTTGGCCCTCACCCCCGAGGGCCAGATCGCTCGCTACTTCTACGGCATCGAGTACGCCCCGAGGGATGTTCGGCTGGGGCTTGTCGAGGCCGCCGACAATCAGATCGGATCGTTGGTAGACCAGGTTCTGCTCTACTGCTTTCACTACGACCCCGTCGTTGGCAAGTACAGCGTCGTGGCCATGAATATCCTCCGTATTGCGGCCGCGGTAACCGTGCTGGCCCTGGGATCGTTTCTGATCCTGCAATGGCGTCGGGACCGACGAAGGCGGACATTGGCCGCCGGGGCTTGACCGACCTATGTGGAAAAATTTCCCTCTCTTTCCGGACAAGGCCACGGAGTTGGCGGGTGAGGTCGATCAGCTCACCTTTGTCTTCCTGGCCATTGCCCTCTTCTTCTCGCTGCTGGTGGCCACTCTTGTCGTCTACTTCGCCATCAGATACCGACGGCGCTCGGAAGGACAGATCGGTGAGGTCGAAGAGACCGGGATCTGGCTCGAGATCGTCTGGTCGGCGATTCCGCTGGTCATCCTGCTCGGCATGTTCTTCTGGGGAGCCAAGATCTATATCAAGGCCTACCGGCCGCCTTCGGATGCGGTGGAGTACTTCGTTACCGGAAAACAATGGATGTGGAAATTCCAGCATCCCGAGGGCAACCGGGAGATCAACCACCTGCACGTGCCCGTCGGGCAGCGTATCCGGCTGACCATGACCTCCGAGGACGTCATCCACTCCTTCTTTGTGCCCGCCTTTCGGGTCAAGGCCGACGTTCTTCCCGGCCGCTACACGAGCATCTGGTTCGAGGCCAACAAGACAGGGACCTTTACCCTCTTCTGTGCCGAGTTCTGTGGCGCCGAGCACTCGCAGATGTTGGGCAGCATCATCGTCATGGAGCCTCAAGACTACGAGCAGTGGCTCGCTCAGGGGCAGCCGGAGAAGGGCGTCATCAGTTCGGGCGAAGCGCTCTTTTCAAAATACGTCTGCAACACCTGCCACTACCCCGACTCGGCGGCGAGGGCGCCGATCCTGCACGGAATCTGGGGAGAAGAGGTCGTGCTCGGCGACGGAGAGTCCGTCGTCGTGGATGCCAACTATGTTCGCGAGTCGATTCTCGAGCCGACTGCCAAGCTGGTCAAGGGCTACCAGCCGTTGATGCCCACCTACCAGGGACAGGTATCCGAAGAAGAGCTCGTCCAATTGATCTCCTATGTCCGCTCGCTGACCAGCGGGACTGCCGAAAGTCAAGACAGCACCGCGGTCGGTGACAGCAACGAAAGTGAAGGACAATGAGCGCCGAAGCGACGACGAATCTCCCAAGACGCGTCAACTATTTGAACGTCGACCACGGCGTCAAGTCGTGGCTGCTGACCAAAGATCACAAGCGGATCGCGATCCTCTATCTGGTCTCCATCTCGTTCTTCTTTGCCATCGGCGGCCTGATGGCTTCTCTGATCCGCCTCGAGCTGGCGACGCCGGCCGGCGACCTGGTGCAAGCGGACGTCTACAACCGGCTCTTCACCGCTCATGGCGTGATCATGATCTTTCTCTTTCTGATTCCGTCGATCCCGGCGGTTCTGGGCAATTTCTTGATACCGATCATGATCGGCGCCAAGGATCTCGCCTTTCCCAAGCTCAACCTGGCGAGCTGGTACGTCTACAACCTGGGCGCCGCACTGATGATGTGGGCACTCTTGCGCGGCGGGGCCGATACCGGTTGGACCTTTTACACCCCCTACAGCAGCATGTACGCCAACAGCGAGGTGATCCTCACCGCTCTCGGGGCCTTTATCGTCGGTTTCTCCTCGATCATGACGGGGCTCAACTTCATCGTCACCATTCACCGGATGCGGGCCCCGGGGCTCACCTGGTTTCGCCTGCCGCTCTTCGTCTGGGCCCACTACGCCACCAGTCTGATCCAGGTGCTGGGAACACCGGTGGTAGCCATCGCCATCCTCCTGGTGGCGGCCGAGAGACTGCTCCACATCGGTATCTTCGATCCTGCGGTCGGCGGTGATCCGGTCCTCTTCCAGCATCTCTTCTGGTTCTATTCGCATCCGGCGGTCTACATCATGATCCTGCCGTCGATGGGGGTGATGAGCGAGTTGGTGACCGCCTTCTCCCGCAAGCGGATCTTTGGCTACAGGTTTGTCGCCTTCTCCAGCCTGGCGATTGCGGTTCTGGGTTTTCTGGTGTGGGGACACCACCTATTCGTCTCCAGCCAGTCGATTCTCGCCGGTGTGATCTTCTCGGTCTTGACCATGCTCGTGGCGGTTCCTTCAGCGGTCAAGGTCTTCAACTGGACGGCCACGCTCTACAAGGGGTCGATCTCCTGGGAGACACCGATGCTCTACGCCATCGGCTACGTCGGCCTGTTCGTCATCGGCGGTCTGACCGGCACCATGCTGGCGACGCTGGGCTTCGATATTCACGTTCACGACACCTACTTCGTCGTTGCCCACTTCCACTACATCATGGTCGGCGGCGCGGTCATGGGATACCTCGGTGGTCTTCACTTCTGGTGGCCAAAGATCACCGGACGCCTCTACCCGGCGTTCTGGTCGAAGATTTCGGCTCTGCTGATCTTTGTCGGCTTCAATCTCACCTTTTTCCCGCAGTTCGTCGTCGGTTATCTGGGGATGCCCCGGCGTTACCACGCCTACCCCGAGGAGTTCCAGGTGCTCAACGTGCTCTCTTCGGCGGGGGCCACAGTGCTGGCCGTGGGCTATATTCTCCCCACCATCTATTTCATCTGGTCGATGCGCTACGGCGAGCGTGCCGGAGCCAACCCATGGGGTGCCTACGGTCTCGAGTGGCAGATACCGTCGCCACCACCGACCCACAACTTCGAGGAGAAGCCGGTGGTGACCACCGAGGCCTATGATTACTACACGCTCAAGGAGAAGAGGGTTGCCTGAGGAATCGGTCATGCAGGCTGAATCGAGCCGGGCCTGGGGCCTGGCCCATCACTTCGACAACTTCGAGCAGCAGCGCGAGGCTTCCTATCTCGGTATGTGGGTCTTTCTGGTCACCGAGATCATGTTCTTTGGCGGCCTGTTTACCGCCTATGTGGTCTACCGCTCGGCCAACGCTCGCGCCTTTGCCCTGGGCAGCAAGGAACTCGATATCACCCTGGGAGCGTTCAACACCGCGGTGCTCATCGGCAGCTCGCTGACCATGGCCCTGGCCGTCTGGGCGGCCCAACAGGGCAAGCGAAAACAGATCGCTCTGTTCCTGGTTCTCACCATCCTCCTGGGTGGCGTCTTTCTAGGCGTCAAGGTAGTGGAGTACAGAGCCAAGATCGACCACCATCTGTTGCCCGGACCCGACTTCCACTTCCCGGTCACCGAGGTCGACGAAATCCTCGGCGTCCAGGAGGGCAACGTGGAGATGTTCTTCAATCTCTACTTCGCCATGACCGGCCTGCACGCTCTCCATATGATTATCGGTATCGGCGTGCTGTTGGTGATGGTGGTACTGGCGCTCAGGGGGTCGTTCTCACGCAAGAACCACAATCTGGTCGAGTGTATGGGCCTCTATTGGCACTTTGTCGACATCGTTTGGATCTTTCTCTTCCCGCTGCTTTATCTGTTGGGCCGAAATATCTAAGCCGGGGGCCAGACAAATGACAGAGCACATCACCTCGGTACGAACCTACCTACTGGTCTTCATCGCCCTCATGATTCTGACGGCGGTCACCGTGCTGGTGGCTTTTCAGGATTTTGGTGCCTGGAACGATGTCGTGGCCCTGACCATCGCCGTCATCAAGGCCAGTCTCGTGGTGTTGTTCTTTATGCACATCTACCACAGCACCCGGCTGAGCAAGCTGGTGGTGGTCTCGGGGTTGGTCTGGCTCGTCATCCTCATCGGACTGACCTTGAGCGATTACCTCTCCCGCGGGCTGGTCGGCCTCGCCTCGAGCTAACTGGATTGCGATGGGTTATACGGGCCCGTTCAGAGGGCCTCGGCGGCAGCTTTGAGCTTCGCCAGGGCTTTCTTGACGGTTTCGTGGTACTGACGGATGCGCTCGTGAAGACGCCGCTGTCGGTCGTGTTTGGCCTCGTTGTCGAGGTGTATGTCGATCAGAGACTCCTGTACCCCACTTCCCCCCAGCGCCTCCACACTCTCCTTCAGGCTGCGATTGTAGGTTTCCAGTTTGGAGTTGTGCGCCGCAACGGCGTTGGCATGGGTCTCGAGGACAAAGCGGTATTCGTCGATGGCGTCTCGGGCGCGTGAGAGATCTTCGATGAACTTCTTTTGATCTTGCCGCCACTTGTCGATGGCGGCCTGCCACTCGGAATGGTCGCTCTCCCACTTCCGGTGATCGCTTTGGATCTCCTCCAAGTCCTTTACCTGCCCAACCATGGAGAGCCCTCCTAGGAATCGATACTCACACCGCGCAGACGGCAGGGACCTGTATGGCCAGCTTTCCTCCAAGAGGGTCTCAAGAGAGTCTCGATGCCGCTACCTCCTTTTGGGCGGTATCCGGTGAGCGGCGGAGTGGGGACCGCCCTACCCATTCAGGTGGGAGCCACCCGGTCCCGCCGGTTGCCGAGCTATGATCGGCACAGTTGAAGGAGATGCCGCGATGAAGACAATCGGGCTGCTTGGTGGGATGAGCTGGGAGTCCACCATTCCCTACTACCGGATCGTCAATCGGGTGGTCGGCGAGCGCTTGGGAGGCCTCCACTCCGCTCAGATTCTCCTCTACAGCGTGGACTTTCAGCCCATCGAGGAGCTCCAGCACACCGGTCGCTGGGAGGAGGCCGGTGAGATCCTGGCCGGGGCTGCCGGACGGCTGGAGTCTGCAGGAGCCGACTTTCTGGTGATCTGCACCAACACCATGCACAAGGTCGCTCCACAGATCGAGCAAGCCATCGGCATCCCCCTTCTCCACATCGCCGATGCGACCGCCGAAGAGATCGAGCGAACGGGATTGAAACGGATAGGTCTTCTCGGCACCCGCTTCACCATGGAAGAGGAGTTCTACCGTGGCCGTCTCGAGGATCGTCACCAGCTCGAGGTGATCGTCCCCAACGACCAGGACCGGCAGATGGTGCACCGGGT
>CALILB010000023.1 GCA_938016625.1 uncultured bacterium
GACGTCGATCTCCGGGCTGTCCTTGATGGTCGGGATGATGTAGGTGGCGAGACGGTCGTTGAGGTACCGCCCCTCGTCCATCTTGACCTCCTCCATCAGACCCCAGCTCACCGCCTGCAGGGTGCCGCCCTCGATCTGACCAGCGCAAAGGGTGGGATGGATGGCTTTCCCAACTTCGCAGACCGCCGTAACCTTCTCCGCCTTGACCTCGAGCGTGTCCGGATCGACTTCGACCTCCACCACGTCGGCACCCCAACCGTAGGTCGGGTAGGCCACTCCCTTGTAGGTCTCTTCGTCCAAGCGCTGCCAAGCCGGCGGCTCGTAGCGGCGGCTGATCTCGAGCGGGCCATGATGCTCGACATAGGATTTGGCGACCTCGCGCCAGGGCCAGCTGCTTTTGTCGGACGCTTCCACCAATCCCTGCACTACCGACAACTCGTCCTCGATCTTCTCGCTCTCGCGCCACCAGGCGAGCACCAGCTCGACCATCTCGGCAATCGCCTCGGCGAGCACCCGTCCGACGACCATGGTGGTGCGGGAGGCCACGGTAGGACCCGAATCGGGCACCCGAGCGGTATCGGGGTCGGCAAAGACCAGATCCTCACCGGTAAGCCCACCCGCCTCGCAGGCGATCTGGGGAAAGACCACGGCACTGCCCTGCCCCATGTCCACCATGGCGGTAAAGACCTCGATACGGCCATCGTCCTGCAGCGCCACTTTCACCGGTGAGCGCATCCGACGCTCGCCGTTGCCGGTAAAACCGGCGCCATGAAAGAAGGCGCTCAAGCCGAGGCCACGCAAGAGCTCGCCGTCACCGCGTTGGACACGCTTCTGCTCGAGCTCCTGCCATCGCCGCCGGAAATCGGTCACCTCGGCGGCCTTCTCCAAACAAAGCCTGGCGGAAGTGGTGTCGTCCAAAACCTGGCCGGTCGGTAGCTCGTCGCCCGCTTCGAGGACATTGCGCAGACGAATCTCCAACGGATCGAGCCCCACAGCGCGTGCGATTCGATCCATCTGCCGCTCGACGGCAAACTGGGCCTCGGGTGCTCCAAACCCCCGGAAAGCTCCATTGGTGGCGGTATTGGTGCGCAGAGCGCGGGCACGGATGCGAACGTTTGGACAACGATAGACCCCGGCAGCGTGGAGCGCCGCACGCGACAGCACCACCGGTGTCAAGGTGGTGTAGGAGCCACCATCCAGAAGCAGACCGATATCCATCGCCTGCAGGCGGCCCTGCTTGTCGACACCCGTGAGGTGTCTGATGATCGACGGATGTCGCTTGGTAGTGCCGACGATGTCCTCATGGCGGTCGTAGGCGATGCGTACCGGCCGATCCGTTGCCTTGGCCAGGAGAGCGGCGTGGAGCGCGACAAGGCTCGGGTAATCCTCTTTGCCGCCAAACCCGCCACCGACCACCGTTGCCTCGACCCTCACTCTCTCGGGTGGCAGCTCCAACGCGTGAACCAAGGCCTTGTGCACGTAGTACGGACACTGCATCGAGCCCTTGACCATCAGGGTGCCTTCGGTTTCGTACCAGGCGGTCATCGCCTGGCATTCGATGTAGATGTGCTCCTGATGTCCGGTGCGGTACTCCCCCTCCACCACCAGGTCAGCCGCGCCCAGGGCGCGCTCGACGTCTCCGTGGTCGAGTTGAATGGCTGCCAGAGGGTTCTCGGGGTCGGCCTCGCTCAGATCCAGAACGGGATCGAGCGGTGTGTACACCGCCTCGACGGCCGCCAATGCCTTGCGGGCATCGAGGCGACTCGCAGCCGCCACCAGGGCCACCGGCTCACCCACGTGCCGGACTTCGGTGTTGGCCAGTATCGGCCAGTCGTCATTGAGGAGCAGCACGCCGTTGCGCCCGGGCAGATCGCGGGCCGTAAGGCAGATGGCGCCTGTTGGTGCCTTCTCCGGTCGCCACCGAATCGTGTCTATCTTGGCGTGAGGATGGGGGCTGCGGACCGTCGCTCCAAAGAGCATTCCCGGCAGGACAAAGTCGTCCGCATAACAGGCGGAACCGTCAACCTTGGACAACCCGTCAGGCCGTGCTGGGCTCTGACCGATCACGTCCGACACTGTACCAGGAGAGTGCTCCGAGCCAGGGCGACGTCTCTAGACGGCGACCTGCCGGCTCGCTTTCTGCATCCGCATCGCGCGATCCGCCATCTCGAACAGATCCGCGACCTTCGCCCCCTGCTCGTAGACCGATACCCCGGCGCTCAACCTGACCTGATAGGCGTCGGTTGGACGTGAGGCGTTCCACTCATCCACCTTGGCGACGAGCCGCTCACGAGAGGCCCGCGCCTGCTCCTCGGTGGTGTCGGGCATGATCACCACGAACTCGTCGCCGCCAAACCGAATGACGGTGTCCGACTGTCGAAAAATTCTGGTAAGGAGACGTGCCACATCGGTGAGCACCCGATCACCCTCGAGATGACCAAGTGTCTTGTTGACTTCACCAAAGTCGTCCAGATCGATGATCAGAAGTGAAAGCTCACCACCCGTCCGGTCGGCCCGCTTCACCTCGGTGACCATGATGTGCTCCATATACCGCCGGTTGAACAGACCGGTCAGGGGGTCGGTGTAGGAGATCTTCTCCGCCGTGTCGGCGCGCGCAATCTGCTGAAAGAGCTCCTGGCGCGAGCGTTCGAGCAGGTACCGCTGACGCAGCGCATACAGATTGAAAAGGACGACTAATGAGACGAAGGCAAAGACGATTTGCGCCAAGAGACGGCCATCCAGCTCCACTGAACCGACGTTCCAGACCAGGTTTGGAAGCCCGATGGCGATGGCCGACACCACCAGAATCAGGACGGCCAGTATGGCGATCGACCATAGGAGGATGTCCTTACCCCCCTCCAGCTCCTCCATCTCGCGGAGGGCCTGCTCCGTCTGACGTAGTCGCCTTTCCTGATTCATGAGCGGTGACCCTACCTCAGAGTTCGGCCGACGGCAAGCGCCGATTCCACAGTAAATCGTTGATGTTCTCCACACCTCGGACCGGGTCTGTGAGCCTCTTCATTGATGGACTGCCGCCGCTCGGCAAATATGACGGCAGAAGGGAGTCGACCAACCGTAGCTCGACCCACTTGATCCGGCAGGCCGATTTGCCGGACAATGCCTACCCTAGGTCGGTTGCTGATGCAGGTCTCCGGGAAAAAGGAAGACAAAACCGTCGGGCTTGTCAAGCAGCAGGTCCTCGTCGTCGGTTCCGACACCGAGGCCCTGCAAAAGGCATTGCCCGTTCTCGAGAAGCACTCGGTGGACATCCACCGCCAGCAGGCGGGAGAGGCCGCCCTCAAAGCCATC
>CALILB010000024.1 GCA_938016625.1 uncultured bacterium
GATGGCGAGGGGTCCTATTCGATCGGTACTGTGACCATCGACCCGTCGAATCCGAATGTCATCTGGGTGGGCACCGGCGAGAACAACTCACAGCGCTCGGTCTCCTTTGGCGACGGTGTCTACAAGAGCATGGACGGGGGCCAGACCTGGTCCAACGTGGGGCTGAAGGAATCGGAGCACATCGGGCGGATCGAGGTCGATCCGCGGGATTCCGATGTCGTCTATGTGGCCGCCATGGGACCCCTGTGGCGGTCGGGCGGTGACCGGGGTCTCTACAAGACGACCGACGGTGGGGAGACCTGGGAGAGAATTCTCCACGTCTCGGACGACACCGGTGTCGCCGAAGTATGGCTCGACCCCCGGTATCCCGACATCGTCTACGCCACCTCCTACCAGCGCCGGCGGCATGTCTGGACGCTGATCAACGGCGGACCCGAGTCGGCCTTTCACAAGTCAACCGACGGCGGCGCCACCTGGCGCCAGATCGATCAGGGGCTGCCTGATGTGGATCGGGGCCGGATGGGGTTGTGCATCTCACCGGTCAACCCCGATGTGATCTATGGCGTCCTCGATGCCGTCCGGGACGAGAGCGGTCTCTTCCGTTCGACCGATAGGGGCGAAAGCTGGGAGAAGCGCTCCGATCACCATACAAGCGGCGACTACTGGAACGAGCTGACCTGTGATCCCCACGATCTCGACACCGTCTACTCGGTGGAGGTGTTCCTCTATGTGACCAAAGACGGCGGCAAGACGTTCGAAAAGGTCAACTGGAAGAAGCGGCACGTCGACGATCACGCCGTGTGGCTCGATCCGGAGGATCCGGACTACATGTTGGTGGGCTGCGACGGCGGGGTCTACGAGAGCTTCGACCGGGGAGATACCTGGCTCTTCAAGGAGAATCTTCCCATCACGCAGTTCTACCGGGTGAGCGTCGACACCTCGGAGCCCTTCTACTACGTCTACGGCGGCACCCAGGACAACAACACTCTTGGCGGTCCCAGCCGGACGCTCCGCAAGTCGGGGATCTCCAACGAAGACTGGTTTATTACCGTCGGTGGTGATGGCTACGAGACCCAAGTCGACCCCACCGACCCCAACATCGTCTACTCGCAGTGGCAGTACGGTGGCCTCGTGCGCTATGACCGGCGCTCGGAAGAGATCGTCGACATCCAACCGCAGGAGGAGCCGGGGGAGCCGGCCCACCGCTGGAACTGGGACTCGCCTCTCATCATCTCTCCCCACTCGCCGACCCGGCTCTATTTCGCGTCGCAGCGGCTCTTCCGCTCGGACGACCGGGGGGACACCTGGACCGCGATCTCGGGGGATTTGAGCCGGCAGCTCGACCGGGATCGGCTGAAGGTCATGGGGCGGATCTGGGAGATGGACGCGGTGCACAAGAGCACGTCGACCTCGAATTACGGCAACATAGTCTCGCTGTCGGAGTCGCCGCTGGTGGACGGGTTGATCTATGTCGGCACCGACGACGGGTTGATCCAGGTGACCGAGGATGGGGGTGGCAGCTGGCGCAAGGTCGAGAGCGTTCCCGGTGTACCCGAGCGGACCTATGTCAGTGATCTCGAGGCCTCGCTCTTCGATGACAGTACGGTCTATGCCACCTTCGACAACCACAAGATGGGGGACTTTGCGCCTTACGTGGCCGTGAGCCGCGACCGGGGTCGCACCTGGCAATCGATCAGCGGCGATCTTCCCGAGCGTGAAGTTGCCTACACCCTGATCCAGGACCACGCTAAGCCGGAGCTGCTCTTTATCGGCACCGAGTTCGGGCTCTACGCGACTCTGGACGAGGGCACTCATTGGCATCGCCTCAAGGGTGGTCTTCCCACCATCCAGGTGCGCGACCTCGACATCCAGCGGGACTGGGAAGACCTGGCGGTGGCCACCTTCGGCCGCGGCTTCTACATCCTGGACGACTACACCCCGCTGCGAGAGATGACCGAAGAGCGGCTGGAGAACGAGGCAGCCATCCTCTTTCCCTCGCGCGGGGCGCTGCGCTACATCGAACAGACGGATCGCGTCGGCGACCGGGGTAACGCCTTCTGGACCGCTTCCAACCCGCCCTATGGTGCGGTTTTCACCTATTGGCTGCGCGACGGGATCAAGACCAAGCAGGAGCTGCGTGCCGAGGCGGAGAAGGAGGCCCGGGAAACCGAGTCCGAAGCCCCGCTGCCTTCGATGGCCGAGCTGCGTGAGGAGGACCTCGAAATCGAGCCCGGGGTATTTGCCGTGATCCGCGACGATGAAGGATCGGTGATACGCCGGGTGACGGCCGATCGAAAGCAGGGTCTCCATCGAGTGGCCTGGGATCTGAGATGGCCGCCAGCCGCCCCTGTCGACCTGTCACCGGGGGAGCGGTCGCCCTGGGAGGAGCCGGAGCGGGGCCCGTTGGCGATGCCGGGGTCCTACACCGCGACCCTCGAGTCACGCAGTGGAGGTGATTGGGAAGCGCTCTCCGATCCGGTGGGCTTCGAGGTCGAAGCACTCACCCTGGCGACCCTGAACGCCGCCGACCAGACAGCGGTCGAGAAGTTCCAGCAGGAAGTCCGCGAGCTACGGCGGACCGTCCTCGGTGCCTCCGCGCTGACCGGAGAGGTGAAGAAACGCCTCGACCACCTGCGGCAGGCCCTTCTCGATACCCCGGACGCCGATCCGGCGCTCGCGGCCGAGGTCGAAGGGCTCCAGCAGCGATACGACGACATCGTGTTGGCATTCAGGGGCGACCGAACCAAAGCCGTCCGCAACGTCTTCACACCGCCCGCCATCGTCAGCCGGGTGGAACGGATCGCCTCCGACCAGTGGTACACGACTCAGGCGCCGACGACCACCCATCGCCAGGCCTACGAGTGGGCGGCGGCGGCGTTTGCGACGGAGAAGGAGAAGCTCGAGCAGCTGGTCGTCGATCTCGAGGCTCTAGAGGACAGAGCGGAGGAGGCAAAAGCACCCTGGACACCGGGCCGGGTGCCGGTGCGGCAACCCTGAGCCCGTGATCGCACTGAGGGTCGATCAAAGAGGGGTGGGCGCTCGATAGCGGATTCGATTGGTCTTCGGGTTCTTCGAATGCCGGCGGGGGCACTGTCAACTTCCATAGAAATCGATGTCAAGACGGCGTAGGGTGCCAATAATCGGCCGACGTAGCTCTGCTAGGCAAG
>CALILB010000025.1 GCA_938016625.1 uncultured bacterium
ACGAGAGACAGCTACCCGTGCGGAGCAATCCGAGCACGAGACGCGGGGATGGATCGAGCGACGCAACCAAGAGATCGAGTCCGCTCGCCAACGCCGCGAGGCCCTGCTGGGCGAGATCGAGACGGCCGAGGCGGGACTCGCGACACAGCTCGAGGCAGAGGAAGTCGCCCGCTCGGAGAGCGATCAGTTGCGTGAGACCTTCGAGGCGACCGCAGCTCGTGTTGCGGAGATCGAAGAGAGTGCGCGCGAGCTGCGCACGAATCTGGGTGGCGCGCGCGAGAAAACGAACCAGGCCGAGCTCGCGCTTCGCGAGGCGCAGATGCGCCTCGAACACCAGGCGACGACGGTCCGGGAGCGCTGGGACATCGACATCGCGCAGTGGAAGCTCCCGACTCTAGAAGAGTTCGATGCAGACTCCGCGGCGGAGAAAGCGGCAACGGTGGCCGAAGGCGAATCGGGCGCTGCGGAAGCGGGGGAGGGTGTACCCGAATCCGTTGCCGAAGGCCTCGTCGGTGAGGGCGGTGGGGAAGGTGGGGAAGGTGCAGAAGAAGAGCCCGAGATGAGCCCTGCGGCTGCGCTACGCGAAGCACGCAATAACATCCAGCTCGCGATGCTGCCGACCGCCGAACGCCAGCGAGAGGCCGAGAAGGTTCGAAAGTCGCTTCAGTCCCTGGGCGACGTCAATCTCGGTGCGATCGAGGAACACGAAGAGCTTGCCGAGCGCTTCCGATTTCTCTCGGAACAAAAAGACGATCTCGAGGGCACGATCAACAGCCTGCGCGAGGCGATCTCTCGAATCAACCGGACGAGCCGCAAGCGTTTCCGTGAAACCTTCGAACTCGTCAGCAAGCATTTCTCGGAAAACTTCCCGCGCCTCTTTGGTGGTGGAAAGGCGAGTCTCGAGCTGACGGACGCCGAGGATATTCTCGAGGCGGGCGTCGACATCATGGCGATGCCGCCAGGCAAACGATTGCAGAACGTGAATCTTCTTTCGGGCGGCGAGAAGACGATGACGGCGCTGGCGCTGCTGGTGGCGGTCTTTCAGGTTCGCCCATCGCCCTTCTTCCTGCTGGACGAGGTCGATGCAGCGCTCGACGGGACAATGCGCTCTTTCTCAACCGCGGGGAGACCTTCGAAGACGTCAGCCTGGCGGCCTGGGTAGCCGACTATCGGGGCGCCATGGGGCTGGCCACGGGTGACTGGAACCGGGATGGTGACGAAGATCTCTTTGTCACCCACTGGATCGCCCAGGAGAACGCCCTCTACGACTCCCGTCTGGTCGAGCTCGAGCGCAACCGGGTCGAGGGCCAGCCGCTCCAGCTCAGCTTCTCCGACCAGGCGGCCCGACTGGGACTCGGCCAGATAGCCCTGCATTCGATCGGCTGGGGGACCGGCTTTGTGGATCTGGATGCCGATGGGTGGCTCGATCTGCTGGTGATCAACGGCAGCACCCTGGAGACCGACGAAGTGCCAAAGGGACTCAAAACACAGTCCGCGATGCTGCTCTGGAACCAACAGGGCGAGTACTTTCACGACCTGGCGCCCCTCTCCGAGCTGTTGGCGACGCCTCATGTCGGCCGCGGTCTGGCGCTGTCCGACTTCGATGCCGACGGTGACCTCGACATCCTGATGGTTCATCTCTACGAGGGTGTGCAGCTGCTGCGTAACGACATGCAGAGTGGGAATTGGCTGCAAATCCGTCTGCGGAGCCAGGCCGGCGAGACCGCCGACACCACTGGGTTGGGGGATGGCTCGACGGTGACTGCCCGGGTGGGCGAGGTCCTGCTCCGCCGATCGATGACCGGTGCCTCCTATCTATCCCAGAGCAGCCGGGTGCTCCACTTTGGCCTGGGGGAGTCTGGAGCGCTCGAGGATGTGGAGGTGAGATGGCTGGGTGGAGAGCCGGAGAGCTTTGGCTCTCTCGAGGCCAATAGCGTCTGGGAGCTCACCGAGGGTAGCGGCGAGCCACGTCGAGTTTTGGCGGCCGCGGGGCTCACCGATCGCGAGCAGGTGCTGGAGTTCTGGAACCTGCAACGGGCGGGGATGGATGCGGTCAAGATCGAAGGCGATCTGCCCAAAGCCATCGGCCTCTTCCGCCAGGCGCTGGCGCTCGACCCCCAGCACGAAGACTCCCGCTACTACCTGGCCAACTGTCTGGCCGCCGAGGGTGACCTGAGCGAAGCGCTGGTGGAGCTCGACACCATGCGTCGATTGAGCCCGGGAAGTCACCGGGCCCACAAGCAGTGGGGGGTGCTGCGGGCAATGACCGCGGAGACGGAAGCCGATCTGGAGGCGGCCGGCCGAGCCTTGGAGCGGGCGCTGGAGATCAACCAGGAAGCGACCGGCAGTCTGTTGGTGTTGGGAGAGATCGCGCTGATGCAGGAAGACCGGGCCCTGGCCGACGATCGTCTGGCGCGGGCTACCCGCACCAACCCCAAGGCGGTGGGAGGGTTCTTCCTGCGTGGCTATGTCGCTTGGAAGAACGGCGAGTCAGCCGATGCCGGCCGCTACCTCGAAGCGGCCCAGGCGGCCCGCGGGCCGGAGTGGAAGCCCGAAGGCACGGTGGCCGAAGGAGATGTGGACGGCCGGATGCACCGTGAGGTGACACCGCTGTCACTCTACTGGGAGAGCTGGGACGGTACACCGGATCCGCAGACCGCCTTTGCGGACCTCGACTCCTACCTGGCCTCCCGCTGAGACGATCAGCCGTCTTCCTCCTCGCACCGCGATTCGAGGGAGACCGTGGGAGACAAACAGTACTGCGAAAGGGGGGATCATGATCGACAATGCCCATGGGTACCGTCTGGTGGAGCCGGGGCGACCCCTGGTGCGCCACGAACTGCCACCCCTCGACCCCGGTCCGGCTGAGGTTGTCGTCGAGGTAGCCGGCTGCGGGGTCTGTCACACCGATGTGAGCTTTGCCGTCGACGGTGTGCCCACCCGCCATCCCCTGCCGCTGGTCCTGGGACACGAGATTTCCGGGCGGGTGGTGCTGGCCGGCGACGGGGCCGGGGAGTGGCTGGGTCGGGCGGTCATCGTGCCGGCGGTAGTGCCGTGCGGGATCTGTTCGACCTGTGCCGCCGGCAGACCGACGATCTGCAAAGACCAGTTCATGCCGGGCAACCACGGGGACGGCGGTTTCGCCACCCATGTACAGGTTCCCGCCAACGGCTTGTGTCCCGTCCCCGACGAGCTACCGGAGGGAATCACCCTGGAGATGCTGTCGGTGGTGGCCGATGCGGTGACGACGCCGCTGGAGGCGATCCGGCGGGCGGGGCTGACAAGCGACGACGTGGCCGTCTTTGTGGGTGTGGGTGGGGTTGGGGGCTTTGGGGTCCAGGTCGCCGCGGCGATGGGGGCGGCGGTAGCCGCGGTCGACATCGATCAGGATCGGCTCGAGCTGGCCTCCAACCACGGCGCGGCTCTGGCTCTCGACGCCACCAGAAAGAACCTCAAAGAGATAAAGACGGCGGTGCGTGAGTTCTCGGGCGCCAGCGGTCGCCAGGGGATCGGGCTCAAGATTTTCGAGACCAGTGGCACACCGGCGGGGCAGGAGACCGCCTATGCGCTCCTCGGCCCCGGCGCCCACCTGGCGGTGGTAGGTTTTACCCCCAAGAAGGTCGAGCTGCGGTTGTCGAACCTCATGGCTTTCGATGCCAGGGCGGAGGGAAACTGGGGGAGCTCCCCGGAGTGCTACCCACAAGCCTTGGAGATGATATTGGCGGGCGGGGTAAAGCTCGAGCCGTATGTTGAATTCTTTCCACTCGACGAGGCGCCGTCGGTGCTGGAGGCGGTGGCTGAGCACCGCCTCCGCCGGCGGGCGATTCTGTTACCGCCCAAGGAGACAAAATCGTGAAAGATCACAACCTGACCGAGGAGTTCTCACCGCGGGAGATCCTCTACGAGCACCGGCCGGTCGTGGACCGGTCGGGAGAGGCGGTAGAGGGTCTACACAACGTCTGGATCACACTCAACAACCCCAAGGAGCTCAACAGCTACACCACGGGAACGGTCAAGGAAGTGATCCTCGCGTTTCGCCAGGCGAGCAACGACCGGGCGGCGGTGGCGGTGGTTTTTACCGGCGCCGGCGACCGGGCCTTCTGCACCGGTGGCAACACCCGCGAGTATGCCGAGGTCTACTCGGGGGCTCCGGGTGAGTACCGGCAGTACATGCGGCTCTTCAACGACATGGTGTCGGGCATCCTGCACTGTGACAAGCCGGTGATCTGCCGGGTCAACGGCATGCGGGTCGGTGGTGGACAGGAGATCGGCATGGCCTGCGACTTTTCGGTGGCTAGTGATCTGGCGGTCTTCAGCCAGGCCGGGCCCAAGCACGGCTCGGCGCCGGACGGCGGCAGCACCGACTTTCTGCCGCTTTTTGTGGGCATCGAGCAGGCCATGTTCAGCGGCACCCTGTGCGAGCCCTGGAGCGCGCACCGCTTCTACCACCTGGGTGGCTTGACCGGACTGGTCCCGGTGCTCAAGGTGGACGGGGAGTGGACGGCGAATCCGTTGGTGGTAACCGAGCGTCTGCTCGACGACTATGGGCGGACGGTGCTCGGGGACTGGAAGACCGGCGAATCCAGGCAAGCCGGAAAAGAGCTGCTGAAGCAGGGGGAGGTGGATCTGTCGCTGCTCGACGAGGAGGTGGAGCGGGCGACCACCAAGCTCCTCTACACCATGCCCGACTGTCTGACCAAGACGGTCGAGAGTCTGCGCAAACACAAGCTCGCCCACTGGGACAAGAACCGCGAGACCAACCGTGCGTGGCTGGGGCTCAACATGATGACCGAAGCCAACGCCGGCTTTCGCGCCTTCCACTACGGCACCAGGGAGCAGCGGGAGGCGGACTTCGTCCTGCTGCGTCGGAGGCTGGCGGAGGGTGAGCGCTGGAGCGAGGAACTGGTGCAGGAGATTGCGCCCTGGGTGCCCGGTCGGTCGGAGGTGAAGTCGTGACCGACAAGCGCGCCAGGCTCGAGCTCACCGATGAAGGGAAGGTGGCGCGGGTCTACCTGGCCGCTCCCAAGGCCAACATCGTGGACATCGCCATGATGGAGGACCTCACCGAGATCCTGGACGGGATCGCCGACCGCCGGGATCTGGTGGCGGTTGTGCTGGCGGCTGACGGGCCCAACTTCAGCTATGGCGCCAGTGTGCCCGAGCATCTGCCGGACCAGATCGGAGAGGCGCTTGCGGGTCTGCACGGGCTGATCGGGAGATTTCTCGAGCTGCCCGCTCCCACCATCGCCGCCGTTCGCGGCCAGTGTCTGGGGGGTGGTCTCGAGCTGGTGCTCGCCTGCGATCTGATCCTGGCCGAGGAGACGGCGCGTCTGGGGGCACCCGAGATCAAGCTTGGGGTTTTCCCACCGGCGGCCTCGGCGTTGTTGCCGACGCGTCTCGGCGGCGGGCGGGCGGCGGCGCTGATCCTCACCGGAACCACCTGGACGGGCAGCAAAGCGGCGGCGGCCGGCCTGGTGACACGTGTGGCTCCGGAAGGGGAGCTCGACGCCGTGCTCGACACCTGGCTGAGCGAGGAATTCCTACCCTGTTCGCCGACCGGTCTTCTGCATGCCGCCCGCGCCGT
>CALILB010000026.1 GCA_938016625.1 uncultured bacterium
GTCTCGCGCAGCTCGGCCCTGGCCTCCAAAGCGACCGGGTTCCCGATCGCCAAGATCGCGGCGCTCCTGGCCGTCGGCTTCACCCTGGACGAGATTCCCAACGACATCACCGGCGAGACCTTTGCCGCCTTCGAGCCCTCCCTCGACTACACGGTGGTCAAGATCCCGCGCTGGGCGTTCGAGAAGTTCCCGCAGACCGCGCCCGAGCTCGGCACCTCGATGAAGTCGGTGGGCGAGATCATGGCCATCGGCACCACCTTTCGCGAGGCGCTGATGAAGGGGCTGGCCTCGCTCGAGCTGGATGGCAGCCTGGCGTCGCGCGAGCAGCGGATGTCCGACCCGGTACGGCTGCGTCGCCGATTGGCGACACCCAACTGGGAGCGGCTCTTTGCCGTCTTTGCGGCGCTGCGCCAGGGCTGGACGGTCGACGAGGTGGCTCGAACCACCCATATCGATCCCTGGTTCCTGTGGGAGATTCATACCGTGGTCGAGCTCGAGACCGAGCTCGCCTGTTGGGATCTCTCCTCGGTGCCCACGGCGCTTCTGCGCCGGGCCAAGGAGACCGGTCTCGGGGACCATCGTTTGGCAGCGCTTCTTGGCGGCAGTGCCGAGGCCGTCCAACGCGAGCTGGGGAGGCGCGGGGTGGAGAAGGTCTACAAACGGGTCGACACCTGTGCGGCCGAATTTCCCGCCCTCACTCCCTATCTCTACTCGACCTATGGCGCCGAGGACGAAAGCGACGTCGGTGACCGACCCAAGATCATGATCCTGGGCTCGGGGCCAAACCGGATCGGGCAGGGGATCGAGTTCGACTACTGCTGTGTCCACGCCGCCTACGCGCTGGCGGACGCCGGATACGAGACCATCATGGTCAACTGCAACCCGGAGACGGTGTCGACCGATTACGACACCTCCGACCGGCTCTACTTCGAGCCGCTGACACTCGAGCACGTGCTGGCTGTCGTCGAACGAGAGCGCCCCGGAGGGGTGATCGTTCAGCTCGGGGGACAGACGCCCCTAAAGCTCGCCAACGGTCTGGCGGCCGCCGGGGTCAATATCCTGGGCACCCCACCCGACGCCATCGACCTGGCCGAGGATCGCGGTCGCTTTGGCGCCCTGCTGGCGGCGGAGGGAATCCGGCAGCCGGAGAACGGCACGGCGCTGACGGTGGAGGAGGGGGTCGAGGTGGCGCGGAAAATCGGCTTTCCGGTTCTGGTGCGTCCGAGCTATGTCCTCGGGGGACGGGCGATGGCCATCTGCTACGACGAGGCGACCCTGCTCGGCTATCTGCGCGATGCCGCCGAGGTGGCCGCCGGTCAGCCCATCCTGCTCGATAGCTTTCTGGACGACGCAGTAGAGGTCGATCTGGATCTGCTGGCCGATGGCCAACGGGCGGTAGTGGTGGGGATTCTTCAACACATCGAAGAGGCCGGCATCCACTCGGGCGACTCGGCGGCGGTGTTGCCACCCCAGTCCGTGGGTCCGGCGGAGATCGAGCAGATGAAGGAGATCGGTCACCGGCTGGCGATGCGTTTAGGTGTGGTGGGTCTGATGAACGTCCAGTTCGCCATCTACCAGGGTGAGATCTATGTCATCGAGGTCAACCCCCGGGCCTCGCGCACCGTGCCTTTTATCGCCAAGGCCGTCGGGTTGCCCCTGGTCAACTACGCGGCCCGGATCATGGCGGGAGCGACCCTGGAAGAGCTGGGGTTCACCCGCGAGCCCGAGGTGCCGGGCATCTTTGTAAAGGGACCGGTCTTCCCCTTCCGTCGCTTCCCCGGGGTCGATCCGGTGCTCGGCCCGGAGATGAAGTCGACCGGCGAGGTGATGGGATCGAGCACCCACTTCGGCGCCGCCTTTGCCAAGGCCTGGATCGCTGCCGGCCACCAGCTGCCGCTGGAGGGCGCCGCCTTCTTGTCGGTCCACGATCAGGACAAGGAGGCGCTGCTGCCGGTCGCCCGTCGCCTCGCCGAGCTGGGGTTCGAGTTGCTGGCCACCGCCGGCACCGCCGACTTTCTGGCTGCCAGCGGTCTGGCCGTACGCCGTGTCCACAAGGTCCACGAGGAGCGTCCCCACGTCGTCGACCATCTGATCAACCGCGAGGTCGATCTGGTGGTCAACACTCCCCTGGGAAGAGAGTCGCACGAGGACGACGCCCTGATTCGCCGCACCGCACTCAAGCACGACATCCCCTGCATCACCACCCTGTCGGGAGCCCTGGCCGCCGCCGAAGGGATCGCGGCCTTGCGCGACCAGGGCCTGGAGGTGGCGTCGCTGCAAGAGATCGCGCAGACCACCCGGACACCCGCCCGGGCCTGAGGTTTGGGGCCATGAGGAATCGAAGCGGCCGGCCTCCGTGCCGGCCGGGGTGGGAAGATCCGCTGCAACCCGCGAGCCCTGATTTCTGACAAAATACCTAAGCATTCACGGATCTGAGTCGAAGGAGGATCCCCGCGATGCTCATCACACGCATCGAAAAAGACAGCCTTGGAGATGTCGAGGTGTCGGAGTCGGCCTACTGGGGCGCGCAGACCGAGCGTGCCCGGCTCAATTTCCAGGTGAGCGGTTTGCGCTTCCCGCGGCGTTTCATCGCCGCCCTGGGGATGATCAAAGGGGAGGCGACCGGTGTCAATGTGGAGCTGGGAGTACTCGACCAGGAACTCGCCGACGCCGTCCGCCAGGCAGCCCGGGAGGTGGCCGCCGGGGGCTACGACGATCATTTTCCCCTCGACATCTTCCAGACCGGCTCGGGGACCTCCACCAACATGAACGCCAACGAGGTCATCGCCAACCGGGCCATCGAGCTGTTGGGAGGCAAGAAGGGCTCGAAGACACCGGTCCACCCCAACGACCACGTCAACGCCGGTCAATCCTCGAACGACGTCATCCCGACGGCGATCCACGTGTCGGCCTATGGGGCGGTGGCCGAAGAGCTGGAGCCGGCCCTCGATCATCTGGCCGCCACCCTCGAGGCCAAGGCGCGCGAGCTCGACGACGTGATCAAGATCGGGCGCACCCATCTCCAGGACGCGGTGCCCATCCGGCTGGGTCAGGAGTTCTCGGCTTATGCCCAGCAAATCCGCAACGCCCAGGAGCGGGTGGCGGCGGCCAAGCCGCGGCTGGCGGAGCTGGCGCTCGGCGGCACCGCCGTCGGCACCGGGCTCAACGCCCACCCCGAGTTTGCCGACCGGGTGATCGCCCAGCTCGCCGAGCGCACCGGCCACCCGTTCAAGCCGGCACCCAACCGTTTCGAGGCGCTGGCGTCCAAAGACGCCGCGGTGGAGATG
>CALILB010000027.1 GCA_938016625.1 uncultured bacterium
ATCCTCAAGGAGGCTGTAACCAATGAAATCGACGAAAAATCTCTGGATTCTGCTGACCGTCGCGCTGATCGTGACGCTTGTTGGAGCTTGTGGCGGCGGTGAGGAGCCGGCAGCGACGAGCCAGGAGGCGTCTTCGGCGCCCGCCCCGGCCCCGGCCGCTGCCCCGGCGGGTGGCGGCGCCGTCACCGGCGTTGTCATCTACGCCAACGGCGATCCCGACACCGCGATCGCCATGGACGCCGATCCGGTGTGCGCCTCGCTGCACGGCGAAGCGGTCCATACCGAGAAGATCGTGGCGGACAACACCGGCAATCTGGCCAACGCCTTTGTCTACGTAAAAGAAGGTCTGACAGGCAGCCACCCGGCGCCTGAGACCAGTCATGTGCTCAACCAGGAGGGCTGCCAGTACATGCCCCATGTGTCGGGCATGCAGGTGGGGCAGAAGCTGCTCATCAAGAACAGCGATCCGACGCTCCACAATGTCCACGCCATGCCGACCGTCAACAAAGAGTTCAACAAGGGCCAGCCCTTCCAGGGTATGGAGTTCGAGCACCAGTTCGACCAGGCCGAGGTCATGGTCAAGTTCAAGTGCGACGTCCACCCCTGGATGAGCTCCTTTATGGCCGTCCTGGACCACCCGTTCTTCGCCGTCAGCGGCACCGACGGCAGTTTCGAGATCAAGGGACTGCCACCGGGTGACTATGTGGTGGAGTCGTGGCACGAGGAGCTGGGGACCAAGACCGCCAGTGTGACCGTTACCGATGGCGGTTCGACCGAAGTGAGCTTCGACTACTCACCAGTCGGCTGACGTCGGCAACTCTCAGACTCAGCTAGGAAGCGGCCGGCCCGACCACGCGCCTTCGGCGCGCGGTGCCCGCCGGCCGTTTTCTTTATGCCGTCTCTTTGCCGAGCGATGGGCGCTGGCACCTTACTCCCCCGGTGCCAAGCGCCAGCGCACCTTGGACCTCCGGGCGGGCTTCGCGATAGACTCTCGCCGTCCCGGTAAGGGTTTCAAATCAAGAGAGTCTGTTTCGGAGCGAGCAAGAAAATGCCGCAGTTCCATCGGGGGATCCATCTTTTCGCCGCTTTTCTCGTTGGTGCCGTGGTGCTGCTAATCACGGCCGGTGGCCTCGTCAAGAGCCTGGAGGCGGGTCTGTCGGTGCCCGACTGGCCGCTCTCCTACGGTTCGCTCAATCCGCCCCGTTGGTGGCAGATCGAAACCGTGCGCTCCGAGCACGGACACCGCCTGATCGCCGGCACGGTGGCACTGCTGACGATCGCGCTGGCTGTCTGGGTCGGGCGTCGCGAGGAGCGGCGCTGGGTGAGACGCCTCACCTACCTGGCGGTGGCGACCGTTCTGGCGCAAGCGTTGCTCGGTGGCCTGACGGTGCTCTTCTTTCTGCCGACGGCGATCTCGGTGAGCCATGCCGGTCTCGCGCAGATCTTTCTCTGTCTGATCGTCACCATCGCGGTGGCGACCTCCAGGTGGTGGGTCGAAGGTGACGGGGCGTCGGATGTCTCGGACGGGATCCGGCGGGTCGTCCATCTGGCGACCGCCACGACGGGCCTCATCTATCTCCAGATTCTGGTCGGCGCCGTCATGCGCCATACCGGAGCGGGTCTGGCGATCCCCGACTTCCCGCTGGCCTTTGGCGGCTTGATTCCGCCACGCTTCGACTTCGCCATCGGGATCCACTTTGCCCACCGGCTGGGAGCCCTGCTGGTGGCGACGATGATCTTTTGGACCTTTGGCAGGGTGCTCCGTCTCGCCTTGCGGGAGCGGCGGCTGGTCACCAGCTCGGGCGTCATGACTCTGCTGGTGCTGGTCCAGGGTACCCTCGGCGCGTTCGTCGTGTTGACCAGCAAGGCGGTGCTTCCCAACACCCTCCACGTAGGGACCGGCGCCGCGCTCCTGGCCGTCAGCCTGATACTCACTCTCTCCAGCTGGCACCTCGACTGGCTGGCGCGGAGGGTCCGGGAGACGCAACCGGCCGAGATTCCGAGTCACCCCCGACTACAGCGAGCCACATCGTGAAGGCGACCGTTCTCGAATCCCGGGATCTGTCGCTGGGAGTCCGCATGGCGGATATGGTGGAGCTCACCAAACCACGGATCACACTGATGGTGGTGGTTACCGCCGGCATCGGTCTGCTGCTGGCCTCGGGCGGAAACGTGCCGATGGCGGTGGTGCTGCACACCCTCATCGGGACCGGTCTGGTAGCCGCGGGATCGGCCGCGCTCAACCACGTCCTGGAGCGGGATATCGATGCGTTGATGAGACGCACGGCCGACCGACCGCTACCCGCCGGCCGCATGCATCCCGACCTCGCCCTGACCTTCGGGGTGGCTCTGGCGGTTGCCGGCTTGGTGGAGCTGACGCTCGGTGTCAATCTGCTGACCGCGCTGCTCGGCGCCGCGGCGCTCGCCGGCTATGTCTTTGTCTACACCCCGCTCAAAAAGATCAGCCCCCTGGCCACCGTGGTCGGTGCCGTGCCGGGTGCCATTCCACCGATGATGGGCTGGGCGGCGGTGACCGAGAGTCTCGACCCCGGGGCGTGGGTACTTTTCGCCATCCTCTTTCTGTGGCAACTGCCCCACTTCCTGGCCATCGCCTGGATGTGTCGCGATGACTACGCGCGCGCGGGGCTGCCGATGCTGCCGGTGATCCAGCCGGACGGCCGCAGCACGGCCCGGCAGATGGTCATCTACGGCGCGGCGTTGCTGCCGGTCAGTCTCCTGCCTTCGGCGCTGGGCTTGACCGGCTCGATCTACTTTCTGGGAGCCAT